>JBAUWD010000464.1:0-2143 GCA_049583575.1 Nocardioides sp. | reverse complement strand
CGACGCCGAGGCCCGCGGCCGCCCAGCGCCGGGCCAGGCCGCGGCCCTGCGGTCCGGTACCACCGAGCACCGCGACGGTGAGCGACGTCGCCATCAGATCGGGGTCCGGTGGAAGTTCTGGAACGAGCGGGACGGCGTCGGCCCGCGCTGCCCCTGGTAGCGGGAGCCGTACTTCTCCGAGCCGTAGGGGTGGTCCGACGGCGACGAGAGCCGGAAGAAGCAGAACTGCCCGATCTTCATGCCCGGGTAGAGCTTGATCGGCAGGGTCGCGACGTTGGCGAGCTCGAGCGTCACGTGGCCCGAGAACCCCGGGTCGACGAAGCCGGCCGTCGCGTGCGTGAGCAGGCCGAGCCGGCCGAGCGACGACTTGCCCTCGACGCGGGCGGCGATGTCGTCGGGCAGCGTCACCATCTCGTACGTCGACCCGAGCACGAACTCGCCCGGGTGCAGGATGAACGGCTCCTCGCCCTCGGGCTGGACGACTCGCGTCAGGTCGGACTGGTCGGCCGCGGGGTCGATGTGGGGGTAGCGGTGGTTCTCGAAGACCCGGAAGTAGCGGTCCAGCCGGACGTCGATCGACGACGGCTGCATCATGGCCGGGTCCCAGGGGTCCATCACGATCCGTCCGGTGGCGAGCTCGGCCAGGATGTCGCGGTCGCTGAGCAGCACGGTCGCAGGCTACCGGCCCCGTCTGCCGACGAGGACTCTGGCACCATGCGGACGTGAGCGCTCCCGTCTTCCACCGGTACGTCGCGCTGGGCGACTCCTTCACCGAGGGGGTCGGCGACCCCGACCCCACCCGGCCGAACGGCGTACGCGGCTGGGCCGACCGGGTCGCAGAGGTGCTGGCGACCCGCAGCGCCGACTTCGGCTACGCCAACCTGGCGATCCGCGGCCGCACCCTGCGCCCCATCATCGCCGAGCAGCTCGAGCCCGCGCTCGCCATGGAGCCGGACCTGGTCACGATCTACGCCGGCGGCAACGACCTGCTCCGACCGCGGCTCGACATCGACGCTCTCGGCGAGGTGTACGACGATGCCGTCGCCCGCCTGGCCGCCACCGGCGCCGCGGTCGGTCTCTTCACGGCGTTCGACCCCGGTGGTGGCCCGTTCCGCCGGCTCCGCGGGCGGTTCGCCGTCTACAACGAGCGGGTCCGCGAGATCGCGGACCGACGCGGCGCGGTCGTCCTCGACTCCTGGCGGATGCGGCCGGAGCGGCCCGAGACGGTCTGGTCGGAGGACCGGCTCCACCTCGGCCCGGTCGGGCACCAGGCCGTCGCGATCGAGGTGCTCGACACCCTCGGCGTACCGCACGACCTCGAGCCCATCGACCCGTCCGCGCTGAGCGGACACTCCCCCTTCCGGGACGGTCGGCGGGCCGATCTCTCCTGGGTGGTCACCCACGCCGCCCCGTGGGTCCACCGCCGTCTGACCGGGCGCTCCTCGGGCGACGGCGTGCTCCCCAAACGACCCACGCTGCAGGCCATCTGACGCCGCCGATCTCCTCGGGCACGGGTCGGGTACGATCCCTGCGGTCGGTCTCGCACCGGCAGGCGGATGTAGCTCAGTTGGTAGAGCGCGACCTTCCCAAGGTCGATGTCGCGAGTTCGAGTCTCGTCATCCGCTCCACGACCGTCGCGCCGAGTGCGACGCCACGCCCACCGCCGCTCCCGACGGTCTCCGCCCTCGATCAGCGCCTTGCGGCCGCGTGAACTGTGTGTTCTCGTGGTGTTGATGTGACTCCTGAAGTCTCGAGGTCTTCTCCATGTCTCGCGCTCGCTGGATCAGTCTCGGCATCCTCCTGCTCCTGCTCGCCCTCCTGCCCCTGGTCCCGCACGGCGGCGGCGACCCGGGCACGATCCGTACGGCGGGCCATCGCACCGGACGGGCCCCCTTGACGGCCGGCTACGGCCGGGTCACCCCGGCCTTCCAGCGCGAGATCGACCGCGTCGTGTCGGACGGCGCCGCGACCGGCCGCGTCGCACCCACGGCGTCGCCGCGCACCCTTGTCGACGACGTCGTGCGGTGTGCGACGTTCGAGGGCCAGCGCTACTGCCTCGGCACGGGCTGGACCGACCGCACCCAGGCCCAGGTGCGGGCCGGGCTGACCAGGCTCGTCACCCGACAGGCCGCTCACCCGGTCC
>JBAUWD010000463.1:0-6200 GCA_049583575.1 Nocardioides sp. | reverse complement strand
AGCACCGGCCGAGCCGACCACGGCGTGGCCGGCCCCCGCAACGCTCGGAGCCGCGCCTGTGGATCAGCCCGCGTAGGTGAGGTGCCTGAGCCGCTGGGTCAGGAGCTGCGAGACGTTGGTGTCGGACTGGGCGAGGTCGAAGAGGCCGTGCTGCTGGACGGCGTAGGGGTGCTGCGTGCCGACGGGCGACGTGGCCAGACCGGACACCTGTCCCGACACCGATCGCGGCGTCGCCTCACTCGGCGAGGTCGAGCCGTCGACGTTGAGGATCCGGACGTCGGCCTGGGCCCGGGTGAGCTGTTCGAGGACCGCCACCCTGGTCGGCGACGTCCACCCGATGTCGCGGATCCGGGCGCCGCTCCGGACCGTCCAGGTCAGCCGGCGGGCGCGCGTGGCGCCGACCGGGCGACCCGCGGTGTCGTAGAGCAGGCGGCTGACCACCAGATGGTCGGACCTCGCCCCCCGCACCACCGCGACCAGCCGCGACCCGTCGCGCGAGACGAGGAACCGGCGTACGTCGTGGCCGGACACTCCGGGCACGTGCAGCTGGTGGTGCCGGCCGTGCACGACGTACAGGACGTCGGCACCGCCCGGCAGGTCCTGCACCTCCCACAGTCGCCGGGCGAAGTCCCACGACGGGCGCAGCAGGCCGGGTCCGATCAGGACGGGCGCGGGCGACCGGTTGCCGAGCACCGGCCCCAGGAGGAGCGATGTCGGGGTGGTCGCGGCCACCTGCGTGTCGTCGAGGCTGACCGCGAAGGCTCCGATCCCCTGCCGGGTGACGCCGAACGGTCCCGTGTTGGGCGTCGGGTTGTTGAGCTGCCCGGACACCAGCCGCCCGCCGCGCAGTGCGTAGATCTGCTGGCTCGCGTTGGCGTCGGCAGGGTCGTACCTGTTGAAGCCGCCGCCGACGACCTTGAACGTCGACGAGCCGGACGCGTCGCTGATCTGAAGCCCGTCGACGGCCACCTCGAAGGTCCTGATCGTGGGGTCCTGCCGCAGGGTCCAGGCCAGCTGCGCGAGCATCAGGCGGGTGGCCTTCCGGCTGATCGGTGCCGGATCGGGGCCCCGCAGCGTGATCGTGGCCAGCCCCCGGGGTGAGACCACCACCGAGAGCCCGACGGTCAGGCCGGCCGGGATGAAGCTGCGCTCCACGCCGGCCTGCGCGGGGCGCGGACCGAGCAGGAGGTCACGGACCAGCGAGGTCGCGAGCTGCTGGCCCTGAGGGACGTGCACGACCTCCGGCACCAGGATCCGGCCGCTCGGGTCGAAGAAGTACAAGGAGGCGTCCTGGTAGGCCTGCTCGTAGAAGGTGCGGGTCACCACCAGCGCGTTCGGCGCACGCGCGATCCGCCACTCGCCGTCCTCCTTGCGCATCGGGAACGTCACCTCCTCGGCGTCGGGGCTCAGCCGACCGAGCCACTGGCCGCCACCACCGACCCGCGAGGCGCCGTGCAGCCGGACGCTGACCGTGCGCCGCCCCCTCGGCGGCGCATGCCCGTCGTAGGCCACCACGGCCTGCTGCGGCTTCCACGCCGCCTGCCCCTCCTTGGTCAGGAACAGCAGGGCCTTGTTGGTCTGGACCGGGGTCGCCTCCATCGCCTCGAGGAAGCCTGCGACGATCGCGCTCGGCTCGGCTCCCGGCTGAGGGGGGCGCGGGTTGAAGTCCGGCACCTCGACCGGCGGGGCAGGCGGGCCCTGCTTGACCTCGACCACGGCGCCGTGGTCGGGGATCTGGACGCACGCCGTCAGGCAGCCGACGGCGAGGGACGCCGTGACCGCGGCTGCGACGCGGGTGAGATGCGGGACCCCGGTCACGCGACCACCTCGGAGGCGTCGTCGGGGACCAGCGGGAGCGGGCTGTGGCGCAGCGGCTGTCCGGCCCGACGCGGGAGGGTGAGCCGGAACTGGGCGCCCTCGTGCGGCTTGCCCCAGGCCTGCAGCCAGCCTCCGTGGAGATGGGTGTCCTCGAGCGAGATCGCCAGCCCGAGGCCGGTGCCACCGCTGGTGCGGGCCCGGGCCGGGTCCGCGCGCCAGAAGCGGTTGAACACCATGGCCGACTCCCCCACGCCCAGCCCCACGCCGTGGTCACGCACGGCGATGGCGGCCGCCTGGTCGTCGGCGGCCACGGTCACCACGATCTCGCGGCTCTCCGCGTGGTCGATCGCGTTGGTCACGAGGTTGCGGACGATCCGCTCCACCCGTCGTACGTCGGCCTGGGCGATGCACGGCGACCTGGGAGCGCGTACGACGACCGCCGTCTCGCGCTGCGTGGCCAGGGCACGGGTGCTGTCGACGACCCGCCTGGCCACGTCGGTGAGGTCGACGTCGTCGAGGTCGAGCGCGGCGGCGCCGGCGTCGAAGCGGCTGATCTCGAGCAGGTCGACCAGCAGCGTCTCGAAGCGGTCGAGCTCGCGCTGCAGGAGCTCGGCGGCGCGGCGCGTGCTGGCGTCGAAGCCCTCGCGCGCGTCGTACAGCACGGAGCCCGCCAGGCGGACGGTGGTCAGCGGGGTGCGCAGCTCGTGGGAGACGTCGGAGACGAACCGGCGCTGCACCCGGCTCAGCTCCTCGAGCTGGCGGATCTGGCGCTGGAGGCTGGTGGCCATCTGGTTGAACGACGTCGCCAGGCGCGCCAGGTCGTCCTCGCCGGTCACGCGCAGCCGCTCCTGCAGCTGCCCGGCGGCGAGCCGCTCGGCCACCCGGCGCGCCAGCCGGATCGGGGTCACGATCTGCCGCGTGAGCAGCCAGGTGAGTGCCGCGATCAGCAGCAGGAGCAGCACGCCGGCGGTCAGCAGCGCCCGGGTCACCAGCGACAGGGTCTGCTGCACGTCGTCGAGCGGGAAGAGGTAGTAGAGGGTGCGGGTCGAGCCGTCCGCGGGGATCCGCACCCGCGAGCCCACGACGACGCCGGGCGAGGTGCTGGTGATCCGCCCGTTGCTGCTGCGGAACTCGATGGTGGTGTAGGTCCAGGCCATCTGACCCGACTCGTCGAAGTGCTTGACGAGCGCGGCCGGGATGCTCTTGTCGACGTCGAGGTCGGGGGTCGACTCCGGGCCCCGGTTGGACAGCGAGGTGTCGCCGGTCCCGGCGCCGGCCATCACCACGCTGAACCCCCGGGCGAGGCCGCTCTGGAAGATCGGGACGAACAGCTCGTTCGCCTGGTCGCTGGCGTTGGTGTCCGTGCCGACGACGGCACCGAGACGCTGACGGGCTGCGTCGTTCTCGTTGCTCGCCTCGTGCAGCACCTGCTCCACGCGGCGGTTGACGAGGCCGTGCTCGACCTGACGCAGCAGGAACCAGCCGACCGCGGTCACCACGATCGCCGACAGCAGCATCGTGCTCACGACCACCCGCGCCTGGATCGAGCGGCGCCAGAACGTCAGACCCCGGCGGAGGGTCTGGGGCAGGCTGCGGCCGGCCATGGCCATCTCACTGCTGACCGGAGCTGCCGGCCTTGTAGCCCACACCCCGCACGGTCAGCACGATCTCGGGGTTCTCCGGGTCGATCTCCACCTTGGAGCGCAGGCGCTGCACGTGCACGTTGACCAGTCGCGTGTCGGCGGCGTGGCGGTAGCCCCAGACCTGCTCCAGCAGCACCTCGCGGGTGAACACCTGCCACGGCTTGCGCGCGAGGCACACCAGGAGGTCGAACTCCAGGGGGGTCAGGTTGATCGGCGCGCCGTCGCGGGTGACGGAGTGGCCGGCGACGTCGATGCTGAGGGGGCCGACGGTGAGGCTGTCGGCGCCCGGCGAGTCGTTGCGGCGTACGCGGGCCCGGATGCGCGCGACGAGCTCCTTGGGCTTGAACGGCTTGACGACGTAGTCGTCGGCGCCCGACTCGAGGCCGACCACCACGTCGACCGTGTCGCCCTTCGCGGTGAGCATCACGATCGGCACCCCGGACTCGGCACGGATCTCCTTGCACACGTCGATCCCGCCCTTGCCGGGCAGCATCAGGTCGAGCAGGACGACGTCGGGGCGATAGGTGTGGAAGGCCTCCATCGCCTCGTCCCCACGCTCGACGAGGTGGGCGTCGAAACCCTCCTGTCGCAGCACGATCGACAGCATCTCGGACAAGGACGCGTCGTCGTCGACGACCAGAACGCGCGCCCGGAAGTCCTCGCCTTGTGTCACGCCGTCAATCTTGCCAGTCGAGACGGTAATCAGGGGGTACGACGAGACGGGGCGAGCCGTCAGTAGCGGTACTGCTCCGCCTTGTAGGGCCCCTCGACGGACACTCCCAGGTAGGACGCCTGCTCGTCGGTGAGGGTCGTGAGCCGCACACCCAGGGCTCCCAGGTGCAGCCGCGCGACCTCCTCGTCCAGGTGCTTGGGCAGCACGTAGACGCCCACCGGGTAGGCCTCCGGCCTGGTGTACAGCTCCAGCTGCGCCAGCACCTGGTTGGTGAAGGAGTTCGACATCACGAAGCTCGGGTGACCGGTGGCGTTGCCGAGGTTCATCAGCCGCCCCTCGGACAGCACGATGATGGAGTTCCCGCGGGGGAAGGTCCACACGTCGACCTGCGGCTTGACGTTCTTGCGGACGATGCCGTCGAAGGCCTCGAGGCCGGCCATGTCGATCTCGTTGTCGAAGTGGCCGATGTTGCCCAGGATCGCCTGGTGCTTCATCCGCGACATCTGGTCGACGGTGACGACGTCCTTGTTGCCGGTCGCGGTGATCACGATGTCGGCGACGTCGAGGACGTCCTCGAGGGTCGAGACCTGGTAGCCGTCCATGGCCGCCTGTAGCGCGCAGATCGGGTCGATCTCGGTGACCACCACACGGGCACCCTGCCCGCGGAGGCTCTCGGCGCAGCCCTTGCCGACGTCGCCGTACCCGCACACGACGGCGACCTTGCCGCCGATCAGGACGTCGGTCGCGCGGTTGATGCCGTCGATCAGGCTGTGCCGGCAGCCGTACTTGTTGTCGAACTTGGACTTGGTGACCGAGTCGTTGACGTTGATGGCGGGGAAGAGCAGCGAGCCCTCCTTCATCATCTCGTAGAGGCGGTGCACGCCCGTCGTGGTCTCCTCCGTGACGCCGCGGATCTCGGCGGCGATCTGGGTCCAGCGGTCGTCGCTCTCCTTCAGCGACTGCACCAGGACGTCGAAGACGACCCGCTGCTCGTGACTCGTGGCGGTGGCCGGGTCGGGGGCCTCGCCGCGCTTCTCGGCCTCGACGCCCAGGTGGACCAGCAGCGTCGCGTCGCCGCCGTCGTCCAGGATCATGTTCGCCTTCCGGCCCTGCCCGTCCTCGGCCGGCCAGACCAGGATCTGCTGGGTGCACCACCAGTACTCCTCGAGCGTCTCGCCCTTCCACGCGAAGACCGGGACGCCGGCCGGCGCGTCGACGGTGCCCTCCGGGCCCACCACGACCGCGGCAGCCGCGTGGTCCTGGGTGGAGAAGATGTTGCAGGAGGCCCAGCGCACCTCCGCACCGAGGGCGACGAGGGTCTCGATGAGGACCGCCGTCTGGATGGTCATGTGCAGCGAACCGGCGATCCGCGCGCCCGCGAGCGGCCGGCTGTCGGCGTAGCGCTCGCGCATCGCCATCAGGCCGGGCATCTCGTGCTCGGCGAGCGTGATCTCGGTCCGGCCGAAGTCGGCCAGGGACAGGTCTGCGACCTTGAAGTCCATGTCGTGGTGCCTCCCGCTCCTCGGCCACCGGTGCTGCAGCCGCTTCGGCTCAGGTTAGGACGCGCGTCCGCGGACCGAGTAATCCTCGGCGCTCCCTGGGCCGGCGGCTCCTGGTGACCCTTCGCCGCACGTCGCACGATCTGTTGCTCACCACGGGCCTGCGCGTCCCTCGGTGACCGGGCCGCTCTCCGCGGAGTCCCGGCGACGCCTGCCCGGAGCCGGCAGCCAGTGCGCGACCGCGGCAGCCACGAGCAGGGTCGGCAGACCGAGGAGGGCGACCAGGGTCGGGAAGCCCAACAGCTGCGACCCGAGGGCGAACCCGATGTAGGTGGCCAGGGCGACGACCTCTTCCAACAGGCCGAGCACACTGGTCACCGTGGCCCGCGCCGGGCCGGTGATCAGGTCCTGCAGCCGCGTCTCGCCCACCACCATCGCGTTGTTGGCCAGGCCGTAGCCGACGGTGATCGCCGCGAAGCCGGCGTACGGCGTGACCAGCGCGCCGAGCGAGACGAGCACGGCTCCCGCCGCCAGGACCGCGGCGATCCCGCGGGCGCCGAGCCGGGC
>JBAUWD010000462.1:0-9812 GCA_049583575.1 Nocardioides sp. | reverse complement strand
GTGATGTACCGGCGGTCGAGGATCCGGCTGGTCGAGGTGAGCGGGTCGACGGCCGGGTAGATGCCGAGCGAGGCGATCTCGCGCGAGAGCTCGGTGGTGGCGTCGAGGTGCGCGAACGTGGTCGCCGGGGCCGGGTCGGTGTAGTCGTCGGCCGGCACGTAGATCGCCTGCATCGAGGTGATCGAGTGACCGCGGGTCGAGGTGATCCGCTCCTGCAGGGTGCCCATCTCGTCGGCCAGGTTCGGCTGGTAGCCCACGGCGGACGGCATCCGGCCCAGCAGGGTCGACACCTCGGAGCCGGCCTGGGTGAACCGGAAGATGTTGTCGATGAAGAGCAGCACGTCCTGGTTCTGCTCGTCGCGGAAGTACTCGGCCATGGTCAGCGCCGAGAGCGCCACGCGCAGCCGGGTGCCCGGCGGCTCGTCCATCTGACCGAACACCAGGGCGGTCTGCCCGATGACACCGGCCTCCGTCATCTCCACGATCAGGTCGTTGCCCTCGCGGGTCCGCTCGCCCACACCGGCGAACACGGACACACCACCGTGGTCCTTGGCGACGCGGGCGATCATCTCCTGGATGAGCACGGTCTTGCCCACGCCGGCGCCGCCGAACAGGCCGATCTTGCCGCCCTGCACGTAGGGGGTCAGCAGGTCGATGACCTTGATGCCGGTCTCGAACATCTGGGTCTTGGACTCGAGCTGGTCGAACGCGGGGGCCTTGCGGTGGATGCCCCACCGCTCCTTCACCTCGATCTCCTCACCGTCCTCGAGGTTGAGGCACTCACCCAGCGTGTTGAACACGTGGCCGAGCGTCACGTCGCCGACCGGGACGGTGATCGGGCCGCCGGTGTCGGTCACCTGGGCACCGCGGACCAGGCCGTCGGTCGGCTGCAGCGAGATCGCGCGGACCATGCCGTCACCGATGTGCTGGGCCACCTCGAGCGACAACGAGCGCGTCTCGCCGGCGAGGGTGAGCTCGGTCTCGAGCTTGTTGTACATCTCTGGCATCGAGTCCACGGGGAACTCGATGTCGACGACCGGACCGATGACCCGGGCGATCCGGCCACCCGTGGTCTCGGTCTTCTCGGTGGTCTTCTCAGCCGTGGCAGTCATGTTCTCTCAACTCACTCTGGTCATTCGCTGGCAGCGTTGGCATCGGCGAGCGCGTTCACGCCTCCGACGATCTCGCTGATTTCCTGGGTGATGCCCGCCTGCCGGGCCTGGTTGGCGATGCGGGTGTACTTCTTGATCAGCTCTTCGGCGTTGTCGGTGGCCGACTTCATGGCGCGCTGCCGGGCGGCGAGCTCCGAGGCCGAGGCCTGCAGCAGCGCGAAGAAGATGCGGCTCTGGACGTACTTCGGCAGGAGCGCGTCCAGCACCTCCTGCGCCGAGGGCTCGAACTCGTAGAGCGGCAGCACCTCGTCCTTGGGCGGCCGCTCCTCGCCCTCGACGATCTCCATGGGCAGCATGCGTACGTCGTGCGGCTCCTGCACGAGCATCGACCGGAACTGGGTGTAGACCAGGTGCACCTCGTCGATGTGCCGCTCGGCGTCCTTGTCGGAGATGAAGTCCGCGATCAGCGTCTCGCCGATCGCCTTGGCGTTCTCGTAGCGCGGCTGGTCGGAGAAGCCCGTCCAGCTCTCCACCACCGGACGGTTGCGGAAGCGGTAGTAGGCCTCACCCTTGCGCCCGGTGAGGTAGGTGACCACCTCCTTGCCCTCCTCGCGCAGCCGCTCGGCGAGACGCTCGGCCTCCTTGAGCACGCTGGAGGAGTAGGCGCCGGCCAGGCCACGGTCGCTGGTCACGATCAGGATCGCCGCGCGGTCGGCGCTCTCCGGCTCGGTCGTCAGCGGGTGTGCCACGTTGGAGTAGGTGACCAGGGCCTGCACCGCCCGGGTCAGCTCGCGGGCGTACGGCGCAGCCTGCTGGGCCCGCTGCTGCGCCTTGACGATCCGGGACGCAGCGATGAGCTCCATGGCGCGCGTGATCTTCTTGGTCGACTCGACCGACTTGATCCGGGCGCGGTACTCACGCAGCGACAGGGCCATGGGTCACCCCTGTCCCTTCTTCTGCTTGACGATCTTCTCCTGCTCGAGCTCCTCGTCCGTGACCGGGTCGACCTTGGCCTCCGTACCCGGCTTGATCGACTTGCCCTCCGAGGTCTCGAACTGGTCGAGGAACGCGTCGTACGCCGCGCTGAGGTCCTTCTCGGTGTCGTCCTCGAACTTCCTCGACTCGGTGATCGCGGTCAGGATCCCGTCGTGGGAGCGGTGCACGAAGTCGAGGAACTCCTGCTCGAACCGGAGCACGTCGTCGGTCGGGACGGGGTCGAGCCTGCCGGTCGTCCCGAGCCAGAGCGAGACCGTCATCTGCGCCAGCGGGTACGGCGAGTACTGCGGCTGCTTGAGCAGCGCCATCAGCCGCTGGCCCCGGTCGAGCTGCTGTCGTGACGCCGCGTCGAGGTCGGAGGCGAACATGGCGAAGGCCTCCATGGCGCGGAACTGCGCGAGGTCGACCTTCAGCGAGCCCGTGACCGACTTCATGGCCTTGGTCATCGCCGCACCACCGACGCGCGACACCGACACGCCGACGTCGATCGCCGGGCGCTGGTTGGCCGCGAACAGGTCGGACTGCAAGAAGATCTGGCCGTCGGTGATCGAGATGACGTTGGTCGGGATGTACGCCGACACGTCGTTGGCCTTGGTCTCGATGATCGGCAGGCCGGTCATCGAGCCGGCGCCCATGGCGTCGGACAGCTTGGCGCAGCGCTCGAGCAGGCGGCTGTGCAGGTAGAACACGTCGCCCGGGTAGGCCTCACGGCCGGGCGGGCGGCGCAGCAGCAGCGACACGGCGCGGTAGGCCTCGGCCTGCTTGGTGAGGTCGTCGAAGACGATCAGCACGTGCTTGCCGTCGTACATCCAGTGCTGGCCGATCGCCGAGCCGGTGTACGGCGCGAGGTACTTGAAGCCCGCGCTGTCCGACGCCGGCGACGCCACGATGGTGGTGTACTCCAGCGCCCCGGCCTCCTCCAGTGCGCCGCGGACGGCGGCGATGGTGGAGCCCTTCTGGCCGATCGCGACGTAGATGCAGCGCACCTGCTGCTGCGGGTCGCCGGTCTCCCAGTACTGCTTCTGGTTGATGATCGTGTCGATCGCGATCGTGGTCTTGCCGGTCGAGCGGTCGCCGATGATCAGCTGACGCTGGCCGCGGCCGATCGGGGTCATCGAGTCGATCGCCTTGATGCCGGTGGCCAGCGGCTCGCTGACGGACTGACGCATCATCACGCCCGGGGCCTGGATCTCGAGTGCCCGGCGCTCGTCGGACCGGATCTCACCCAGACCGTCGATCGGGGTGCCCAGGGGGTCGATGACGCGGCCCATGAAGCCGTCGCCGACGGGGACGGACAGGATCTCGCCGGTACGGCGTACCGTCTGGCCCTCCTCGATCTTGTCGAAGTCACCGAGCACGACGACGCCGATCTCGCGGGTGTCGAGGTTCAGGGCGATGCCGAGGGTGCCGTCCTCGAACTCCAGCAGCTCGTTGGCCATCGCGGACGGGAGACCGGAGACCCGGGCGATGCCGTCGGCGCACTGCGCGACGGTGCCGACCTCCTCCTTGCTGGCCGCCTCGGGCTTGAAGTCCTCGACGTACTTCGACAGCGCGTCGCGGATCTCCTCCGGACGGATCGTGAGCTCCGTCATTGTGTTCCTACTCTCTCGTCGCTTCTCGGTGAGTCTGTTCGGTGGTCGAGATCAGCCGACGAGGCGTCGTCGCGCCTCGTCCATCCGGGTGGAGATGGTGCCGTCGATGACCTGGTCGCCGATCTCGACGCGGACGCCGCCGAGGACCTCCGGGTCGATCACGACGTTGAGGTGCACGGTCGCGGCGTACTGGCGGCCCAGGACCTCGGTGAGCCTGCGCTCGTCGGCGGCCGCCAGCGGGCGCGCCACGCGGACCGTGGCCACGACCTCGCCCTGGGACTCGGCGGCGATCGTGCGGTAGGTCGTGAGCGCGGCGCTCATCGTGTGGTAGGTGCCCGCCAGGGCCTGCTTGGCCAGGGTGAGCGTGGCCGGGAGCACCTTGCCGTCCAGCAGGGCGTCGAGCAGCGCGGACTTGTCGTCCACCGACCGCCCGGGGTCGCTGAGCGCGTCGCGCAGCTCGGCGTTCCCGTCGACGAGGCGACCGAGCTCGAACAGCTCGTCGGTCACCTCCCCGGACCTGCTCGCAGCCGACCGCACGGCGGCGATCTCGCTGAGTCGCTCGAGGACGTCGGGCAGGTCCCGCGACCGGGTCCAGCGGCGACCCGCGGCTTCGGTCAGCAGGGTCAGGGCGGGGCCCTCCAGCTTGTCGCGGAACACGTCCTCCACCATCCCGCTCCTCGCCTCCAGGGGCAGTGAGGGGTCGGTCGCGAAGCGGCGCAGACCCGCCTCGGAGCGGAAGAGCTGGCTCAGCGTGAACAGCTGGCCCGCGAGCTCCTCGGACTCCTGCCGGGTGCCGATCAGGTCGTGCAGCCGCTCGGTCAACGCGGCCAGCGCGGCGACGGAGGCTCCCCGCAGGTCCATCAGCCGGTCTCCTCGAGGTCGGCGAGGAACCGCTCGACCACGCGTCCCTGACGCTCGTCGTCGTCCATGGACTCGCCGACGATCTTGCCGGCGAGGGTGGTGGCCAGACTGCCGACGTCACGGCGCAGCGAGGCGTAGGCGGACTTGCGGTCGGCCTCGATCTGGGTGTGGGCGTGCTCGATGATGCGGTCGGCCTCCACCTGGGCCTTCTCACGCGCGTCCTGCACGATCTGGGCTCCCTGCTCGCGCGCCTCCTCGCGGATGCGCGCGGCCTCGTGCTTGGCGTCGTTCAGCTGCTCCTTGTACTCCGCCTCGGCCTTGCGCGCATCGGACTTGGCCTCGTCGAGCTCGGCGAACTGGTTGCGGATCGCGTCCTGACGCGCCGTCATGGCCCGGTTGATCGGGGGGATGACGTACTTGCCGAGGATCCAGACGATCGTGGCGAAGGCGATCAGCTCGATGATGAAGGTGCCGTTGGGGACCAGGAAGTTGCTCGCCATCGGCGCCACCACGGGGGTGCTGGCAAGGATGTCCATCAGTCAGTCCTGTCTTCCTGCCGGGTGTCTCGAGGCCCTCGACTCACTTGCCGAGGACGAAGACGAACAGCGCCATGAAGGCCAGGTTGATGAAGAACATCGCCTCGACCAGACCAACGGTCAGGAAGAAGATGGTCTGCAGTCGGCTCTGGGCCTCGGGCTGGCGTGCCACGCCCTGGATGTACGACGAGCCGGCCAGGCCGTCACCCACGCCGGCGCCGATCGCGCCACCCGCGAGAGCCAGGCCACCGCCGACGAACGCGCCGGCCGTCTTGATGGCCGATTCCATGGTGGTTGCTGCCACTGTTTCTCCTTGGTTCCGCGCCGGGTGTCCGGCGCAACGGGTGTACCTCTGGTGCGGACGAGCGAGGTCGCTCAGGCCGCGAGTTCCGGTTCCTTCTCGTGGTCGGCGCCCGCCGAGTGGTCGTGCGCGTGGTCGTCGTCGCCGTGGCCGGCCCCGGCCATCCCGAAGTACAGGACGGTCAGCAGGCTGAAGATGAAGGCCTGGATGGCCCCGATGAACATGTCGAACAGCTTCCAGATGATGTTGAAGATCCACTCGAAGCCGCCGCCGATCGGGAAGCCACCGATCTTCCAGTCGATCAGGCCCGCGATCAGGGCGAGCAGGATCCCCCCGGCGAAGATGTTGCCGAAGAGTCGCAGGGCCAGCGTGATGGGCTTGACCAGCTCCTCGAGCACGTTGAGCGGCAGGAGGATCGGATAGGGCTCGAGGAAGTGCTTGAGGTAGCCCTTCAGGCCCTTCTGCCGGATGCCGAAGCCCCATACGCCCACCATCACCAGGATGGCCATGGCATAGGTGAGGTTGGTGTCGGCCGTCGGAGCCGGCAGCACGTGGATGTGCTTGGTGGGCTCGCTCGGGATCAGCTCGAGCCAGTTGGCGATCAGGATGAAGAAGAACAGGGCCACGGCCAGCGGCACGACGAGCGGGTGCACGCGACCCAGGTTGTCCTCGACCTGGGTGTTGACCTCGCCGACGACGCCCTCCCAGATCAGCTGCACCTTGCTGGGAACGTGATCGCTCTCGTCCCGGGTGAGGTAGTGGCGTGCCATGAAGCCGAGGAGCACCACGATGGTGCCGGCGATGGCGGTGGTCCAGATCGTGTCCGCGTTGAACGTCATGCCGACGGCGTGCCACTCGGGGTGCTCACCCGGGTGGATGTCGATCGTGGCGGGCAGGAGGCCCGGGAACGTGCCGCTCACTGCTGCTTCAACTCCTTCAACAGGGGCAACCCGGTCATCACCAGGGCGATCAGTCGGAAGACGGCCAGGCCCAGCAGGAGCCCGATCCCGTCGGGCCAGAACCACGCCGCGATCCCGACCGCGACGACCGACAGCACCAGCAGACGCAGCAGCGTGGACATGGCCAGCTTGTTGCGGGTGGGCTGCTGGCCCGAGGTGATGATGCGCAGCAGCCAGAACTCCGTGCCCAGGTGGTTGAGCAGCCCGAGCCCGATGCCGCCGGCGATGCAGCCCGCCAGCACCCATTCGCCGAGCTGGCCGAGCACCCAGTACGCCGCGACGGACAGCACGACCGCGACCAGGATGGTCTTGCGCTGGTCGCGTACGACGCGCCGGAACGACGCCGAGCCGGCGCTCCGGACGGCTTCGTGCTCAGCCACGGAGACGCCGCTCATGACGCACCCTCACTTGAGGACGCTCCGGATGCGGAGCCAGAAGCCGGCGATCCCGCCGAGGATGCCCAGGCCGATGCCGACGAGCGTCCACGTCGGCGAGCTGCCGGTCGCGTGGTCCGCCAGGAGGCCGAGGACGAGCCCGGCGACGACCGCACCCGCGAGCATCCCCCCGAGGCCTGCGAGGTCGCGCCCCCCGAAGGTCGGGTCCGGCTTGCCATCGGCCATGCACTCAGGTCGCTCTCACAGGTGGTCTCGTCGGTTGGCAACACAACGTCGGCGCGCGCTCCACGGGGCACCGGCGAGGCTGGAAAACTATCACAGCGCGAGCGCACTCCGAGCGGCCCAGGGAGGGCGCACACCTCGCCCTCGGATCGGGTCACGAGGCACTCGGTCGTCATGGTCGTGGCGGCCGTTCTGGTCGGTGGCGTGGGTGCTTGTGAAAATTAGCACAAGCGCGGCCCGGCGCGCCAGACGGAGTCACCGGGTACGACGAACCCGCAGGTCAGACCGCGTCGTCCGGGCGCACGAGATGCGGTCGGTGGACGACCGGGAGGACGAACGTGAGGGCCACGGTGAGCACGGTGGCCAACGCGATGGCCGACCACATGAGCGGCCCGGTGTAGAGGCTGATCACCACCGTGCTCCCGGCCACCAGGGCGGCCCACATCCACATGATCAGCACCGCCCGGCGCTGGGAGTGCCCGATCTCGAGCAGCCGGTGGTGGAGGTGCTGCTTGTCCGGTGCCATGGGCGAGCGCCCGGCCCGGGTGCGCCGGATGACGGCGAGCACCAGGTCGGCGATCGGGACGACGAGCAGGAGCACCGGCAGCGTGAGCGGCAGGAAGGTCGGGGCCAGGCTGGCCGGCGAACCCATCGCGCCGTGGGCCAGATCTGCGCCGGAGTACTGCCCGGTGAGCGTGATCGCGCTCGCGGACAGCACGAGGCCGATCAGCATCGAGCCGCTGTCGCCCATGAACACGCGAGCCGGGTTGACGTTGTGCGGCAGGAAGCCAGCGCACGCCCCGCCGAGCATCGCGCTGAGCAGGGCGCCGGTCGAGGCGAGTGAGGCGTTGTTGAGGTTGGTCAGCTGGTAGCAGAACGCGAAGAAGGCCACGGCCCCGATGCCGACGACGCCCGCCGCCAGCCCATCGAGCCCGTCGACGAAGTTCACCGCGTTGACGGTCGCGACCACGATGAAGGCGGTCAGGAGGGCGCCCTGGGCCGACTGCAGCGCGAGCTGGCCGCCGCCGGGCAGCGGCAGCAGGATGTACTGGATCCCGTTCAGGATCAAGAAGCCCGCCGCGAGCACCTGGCCGCCGAGCTTGGTCAGCGCGTCCAGCTCGAAGAGGTCGTCGAGGGTGCCGATGGCACAGATCATCGCCCCGGCGATCAGCACGATCCGGGCGTCGTGGAACACGAACGGCTGGCTGCGCGACAGGAACGGCAGCCGATGTGCCACGACGTACGCCGCGACCAGGCCGCCGAGCATGGCCAGCCCGCCGAGGTAGGGGACCGGCTCCGCGTGCACGTCACGGTCGCGCACCCGCGCCACGGCACCGGTCCGCAGCGCGATCTCACGAGCGATGACCGTCAGCAGATAGGTCGCGGCGGCAGCGACCAGGAAGACGAGGAGGTACTCACGCACGAGGCATGACCGCCTAGTCCCCGGCGTCCTCGATGACCGTGCGGCCGAGCGGCTGCAGGACGTCGTTGAGGGCGGCGACCGGGAGCGCGCCGAGGCGGAGCAGACGGGGCTGCGACATCCGGACGTCGAGGATGGTGGACGCCTCACCCTTCGGCGACGGCCCGGCGTCGAGCACCACCTCGACGCTGTCGCCGAGCATCCCGTCGGCCTCGGCGGCCTCGGTCGCCGCCGGGAGCCCGCTGAGGTTGGCCGAGCTCACCGCCATCGGGCCGGTGCGCTCGAGCAGCGCCAGGGCGACCGGATGGTCGGGCATCCGGACCGCGACGGTGCCCCGCGTCTCGCCGAGGTCCCAGGTCAGCGAGGGCTGCTGGTCGAGCACGAGCGTGAGCGGCCCCGGCCAGAAGGCCTCCGTGAGGGCCGCGACGTACGACTGGACGCCGCTGGCCAGCGCGTCCAGCGTCGTCGCCGAGCCGATCAGCACCGGCGGCGGCATCTCGCGGCCCCGGCCCTTCGCGTCGAGGAGCGCCTGGACCGCGGCGTGGTCGAAGGCGTCGGCACCGAGGCCGTAGACCGTGTCGGTGGGGAGTACGACGAGCCCGCCCCGCTGCACCGTGAGCGCGGCCGCCTCGATCGCGGCCTCGAGCTGGTCCTCGGTGCCGGTGGGGTACGTCGTACTCATCGGTCCTCTCGATCCTCGGCGGGTGGGCTCATCGTGCCAGCCGTGCGGTCAGGAAGCGCGCGCGACCGGCCAGGTCGGCGTGGTCGCGCACCTGCTCCCAGCGTCCGGTCCGGCTGAACACCTCCGGCGCGGAGACACCCTGGACGTCCGCGTGCTCCACCCCGACCACTCCCCCGGGTCGCAGCAACAGGGCTGCACGGCGCTCGACCACGCGGATCGTGTCGAGACCGTCGCCGCTCGCGTAGAGCGCCAGCTGCGGGTCGTGGTCGCGGACCTCGACCGCGACCGACTCCCAGGCCTCGTGGGGGATGTACGGCGGGTTGCTGACCACGACGTCGACGGCACCGGCCAGCTCGTCGAACGCCGCGCCGAGGTCGCCCTGTCGCAGGTCGACGCCGGTGCCGGCGAGGTTGCGCGCCGCCCAGGCGTACGCCTGCTCGTCGAGCTCGACGGCGTACACGTCCGCCCGGGGCAGCTCGTCCTTGATCGCCTTCGCGACCGCTCCGGAACCGGTCCCGAGGTCGACGACGACCGGACCGTCGGCCGAGCTCGCCGGGACCGCGTCCCGGGCCGCGTCGATCGCCCAGCCGGCCAGCAGCTCGGTCTCCGGCCGGGGCACGAAGACCCCGGGTCCGACCAGCAGGTCGACGTGCCGGAAGTGGGCGACGCCGGTCAGGTGCTGCAGCGGCTCGCGCGCCGCGCGACGCGCCACCAGCTCGTCGTACCGCTCGGCGAC
>JBAUWD010000461.1:0-8487 GCA_049583575.1 Nocardioides sp. | reverse complement strand
CAGCTGGGCCGCGCCGGTGCCACGCCCCCACGCGGCAGCCGTCCGCACGGGTCCTGATCCGGCCCGGCGACGACCCCGGGTGGCGAGCCGGGAGCGTCGTCGAGTGTCGTAGCAGCGTCCGTCCCGTACGGCACCTCGGACCCGGAGGGCTTCGCCGCCATGGGGTGACGGAGACCCTGGTGCACGGTCACGACGCCTCCCTCGGGCTCGGCGTGGCATGGGAGCCGCCCGCCGACCTGTGCCTGCGGGTGCTGGCCAGGCTCTTCCCCGTCGACCTGCCCGACGCCGACCCGTGGACGGCGCTGCTGTGGGCCACCGGCCGTGCCGATCTCCCGGGTCGGCCGCGGCTGGACGACTGGCGCTGGTACGCCGAGCCGCGGTCGCTCCGGACTCCCTCGACAGACGTGCCCGGCACGCGCTGACCCCGGCCTCCTCCTCACGGTCTCCTGCCACCTGAGGGGCGGCCGATCAGTGCCGGTTCGGTCCGGAGCGTGACGCTTTCCGGTCCAGTGGCGCTGTACCTAGTGAGACGAGTCACCTCACGACCGAGGTGACGACCATGCCCACCAGCTGAAGAAGGATGACCATGATCCGGTTCCGCACCACCGCTGTAGCCCTTGTCTCGACCGTCGCCCTGGGATCGTTCGCGGCGGCCACCGTGCCGACGGCGTTCGCCGGCGGCAAGCCCGCGCCGTGCGCCACGCAGCAGGCCCAGGTCGACAAGGCCACGGCCAAGCTCGACGCGCTCGCGGCCAAGTTCGCAGCGCACCCCACCAAGAAGAACAAGCGGGCCGAGAAGGCGCAGGTCCAGCGGCTCGAGCACGCGGCGAACCGGCTCGCCGAGTGCCTGGCGAGCGTACCGGTCAGCTGACCGAACGTCGCCCGATGCCCCGGTGCGATCGCACCGGGGCATCGCCGTCTCCGTAGGGATCGCACGAGGCTGACGTCCGGCTCTTGACCTTGACGCAGGGTCAAGGGCGCAAGGTCGTGTCATGACCTCGACAACAGCCATCCGGATCGCCGGGCTCACCAAGTCCTACGGCGACCACTCGGTGCTGCGCGGCGTCGACCTCGACGTGGCGCGCGGCAGCATCTTCGCCCTCCTCGGCTCGAACGGAGCCGGCAAGACGACCGTGGTGCGGATCCTGTCCACGTTGCTCGAGGCCGATGGCGGGACCATCACCGTCAACGGCTTCGACGTCGCCGCCCAGGCGTCCGACGTACGCCGGTCCATCAGCCTCACCGGACAGTTCACCGCCGTGGACGAGATCCTCACCGGACGCGAGAACCTGGTGCTCGTGGCCAGGCTGCGACACCTCGAGGACCCGGGTCGCATCGCGGACGACCTGTTGGACCGCTTCGCGCTGACCGATGCGGGCCCGCGGCGGGTCGCGACGTACTCCGGCGGCATGCGGCGGCGTCTCGACATCGCGATGAGCCTGATCGGGAGCCCGCCGGTGATCTTCCTCGACGAGCCGACCACCGGGCTCGACCCCCAGGCACGCATCGAGGTGCACGACTCGGTCAGGGAGCTCGCGAGGGGCGGCACCACGGTGCTGCTCACCACGCAGTACCTCGACGAGGCCGAGCAGCTGGCCGACCGGGTCGCGATCCTCCACGAGGGCCGGATCATCGCCGACGGCACGCTCGCCGAGCTCAAGGCACTCATGCCGCCGGCCGAGGTCGAGTACGTCGAGAAGCAGCCGACCCTCGAAGAGGTCTTCCTGCGGATCGTCGGCCACGACACCCCAGGCGAGACCGTCCGCGACGACACGTCGGCCGCCCAGGCCGGCACGGACAAGTGAGGACCCCGACGATGAGCAACCACTTCTTCAGCGAGACCGCGATCCTGTTGGGGCGGTCCATGCGACACATCCTGCGCAGCCCGGACACCATCATCACCACCGCGATCACCCCGATCGCCATGCTGCTCCTGTTCGTGTACGTCTTCGGCGGCGCGATCGACACCGGCGGCGTCATGTACGTCGACTACCTGCTGCCCGGCATCCTGCTCATCACGGTCGCCTCCGGCATCGCCTACACGGCGTACCGGCTGTTCACCGACGTCTCGAGCGGCATCTTCGAGCGGTTCCAGTCGATGCCGATCTCGCGGTCGGCCGTGCTGTGGGGGCATGTGCTGACGTCGGTGGTGGCGAACCTGATCTCGCTGGTGCTCGTCATGCTGGTCGCCGTGGCGATGGGGTTCCGCTCGGGCGCCGGGGTGGTCGCCTGGCTGGAGGTCGCGGGCATCCTCGTGCTCTTCACCCTGACGCTGACCTGGCTGGCCGTGATCCCGGGCCTGACCGCGAAGTCCTCCGATGCGGTGAGCGGGTTCTCCTACCCGCTGATCTTCCTGCCGTTCGTCAGCTCGGCCTTCGTGCCCACGTCGGGCATGCCCGGTCCGGTGCGCTGGTTCGCCGAGCACCAGCCGGTCACGTCGATCGTCGACACGATCCGCAACCTGTACGCCGAGCAGCCGGTCGGCCACGACATCTGGACCGCCCTCGCCTGGTGCGTCGGCCTCCTGGTCCTCGCCTACGTCCTCGCGATGCGCACCTACCACCACAAGACCGCCCGTTGAGAGGTCACAAACGGACCGTTGAGAGGTCACAAACGTCGCATGAGAGGTCACGAACGGTTGCGATGCGACGACCCTCAGTGACTTCTCACCCACCGTTGGTGACTTCTCATGTGGGCGTTCGTGACCTCTCAACAGACCTTTCGTGACGTCTCAACCAAATCGAGCAGCAAGGAGCAGACAGATGAGCAACATCATGACGAGGCTGATCGGGGACAAGAAGGAGTGGCGGCGGATGGAGGCGCGGGCCAACGCGCTGCCTCGCGACTACCGGGTCGTGTACGGCGAGATGAAGTCGTACCTGTGGCGGTTCACCGCCGGCGACGGCATGGACATCGTTGCCCTGCTCCGGGACTTGCTCGAGGAGTTCGAGGCCGGTGCCGCCGACGGCAAGCGGGCCCTGGAGGTCACGGGCGAGGACGTCGCCGCCTACTGCGATGCCCGTCTGGGAGAATCCAACCCCTACGAGCGCTACCTGCAGAAGTGGCGCGACTCCCTCAACCAGGACGTGAAGAAGCAGCTCTGATGCTGACCATCAGCCAGCTCGCGGCGTACGCCGGGGTGACCGTGCGTGCCGTACGCCACTACCACGCCAAGGGCCTGCTGCCCGAGCCCGAGCGAGACCGTTCGGGCTACCGGCGGTACGACGCGGCGGCCGTCGTCGAGCTGATCCGGATCAGGACGCTGGCCGACGCCGGCGTACCACTGTCTCGGGTGCGCCGGCTGCTGGCGGCCGACGAGGAGGACTTCGCGGCGGCGGTCGTCGACATCGACCGCCGCCTGCGTGCCGAGATCCGCGAGCGACAGCGGCACCGCGAACGCGTGGCCGAGCTGGCGGCCGGCGACCGGCTGGCCCTGCCACCGGAGGCGGTCGACTACCTGGACCGGCTGCGCGAGCTCGACCTCCCGGAGGAGGCGATCCGGCTGGAGCGGGACGCGTGGATCCTGGTGGCCGCGCAGTGTCCCGACCAGATGCCGACCCTGATGGCGCTCAAGAGCCAGCAGATCGAGGAGCCGGCGGCCAAGGCCATGTACCTCGAGCTCGTCGAGGTGGCCGAGTGGGCAGCCGACGACCCCCGGCTCCCGGCCTTCGCCGACCGGTTGGTGTCGCTGATCGAGGAGACGACCGATCAATGGGAGGACTACGAGTCCACGGACGCTTTCTCCCTCGACGACGACCTGGTCGACCTGCTCGACTCGGTGTTCCTGACCGCGGTGCCCGCCGCGCCCAGGCTGCTGCGTCTCCTCGAGGAGCGCGGCTGGACCGGCTGGACCAGGCTCCGGCGCCTGGAGCCGGCGCCGCGTCGCTGAGTCCCGCCGCGGGCCTCGAGCGAGCGGCGTCGCTGGTGTCCTGAGGACTGCCCGGACGGTCATTGACTTGCGCACCGCGCGGCAATACAACAAGAGATGCAACGGTCCGCCTGGATGCCCAGGCGAACTCCGCTCCCCCGTCGCGGAGCTCAACGGAGCCCATGTGGAAGACAACTCCGCCATCACGAACCCACGACGAGGTGAACGGCCATGACCGACTACGTCAGGATCTTCAACAGCCCGGGTGAGCGACGCCTCGGCCGCAACGTGCGGCACGACCCGCGCTCGTGGAGCTACGCCTTCGGTGCCGCCGACATCAGCACCCTCTCGTCGGTGAGACATCAGTCCCAGATCCCGACGCTGGACCAAGGGCAGCTGGGATCGTGCACGGGCAACGCAGCCACCAAGTGCCTGTCGTACGCGCCGTTCTGGAGCGACCCCGACGTCCAGAAGGTCCTGGGCAGCGACGAGGCCGCCGACGAGGCCTACGCCGTCGGGGTGTACTCGGACGCGACGAAGATCGACGACGCTCCCGGCACGTACCCGCCGACCGACACCGGCTCCGACGGTCTCGCCGTGGCGACGGTGCTGAAGACACGGGGGCTGATCAGCGGCTACCAGCACGCGTTCTCGTTGGAGGCGCTGCTCACCGCGCTCGCCCAGCAGCCCGTCATCGTCGGCACCGAGTGGCGGGAGGACATGTTCCAGCCGGCCCCGGACGGGAAGCTGACGATCACCGGCTCGGTGGCGGGCGGCCACGAGTACTGCCTCGACCAGCTCGACGTCGAGAACCAGCGGATCTGGATGCAGAACTCCTGGGGCACGACCTGGGGCGTCCAGGGACGCGCCTACTTCGGCTGGGACGACATGCGGACCCTGCTCAGTGCGTCGGGCGACTGCACGATCTTCGCGCCCGTCGGCTCCCCGCCGCCGCCGCCACCGCCGCCGGACCCGCAGACCGCGTTCGTCGCCGCCGCGAAGACGTGGCTGTCGTTCCACCACACCTCGAAGGTGAACGTCGCGTTCGAGAACGACCTGAGGGCGTACCTCGACACCCTCGACGGCGCCTAGCCCCGGGCCCCGGGCTCCGGCGACGCGTGCGCCGCCAGGAGCCCGGCGGCGTCGACGACGACGGGGTCGAGCGTGTCGTCGTGGGCGGCCGCGAGGGCCTCCAGGTTGCGTCGCATGCGCGGGTTCCAGAACTTCTCGATGTGTCCCGCGACCACCTCGGCCGCCTCGGCGGCAGGCAGGTGCGCGAACTGGCGAGCGATGTCGTTGCCCATCCGCGCCTCGGCCGGGACGTTCACGTGGGATCCCCGATCATGCGTGGGTGTCCGCGGGTTCACGAGCCTCCGCGACCGCGGCGTCGCCGCGTGCGTTGGCGACCCCGACCTGTACGGCGGTGACCTTGTACTCCGGGCAGTTCGTGGCCCAGTCGGAGTTCTCCGTCGTGACGACGTTGGCACCGGTCACCGGGTGGTGGAACGTCGTGTAGACGACACCGGCCGGCATCCGCTCCGAGACCAGGGCGCGCAGCGTCGTGGATCCCACGCGGCTCGACAGGTCGACCAGGTCGCCGCTGGAGATGCCGCGCACCTCGGCGTCCGCCGGGTGGATCTCCAGCACGTCCTCGGGGTGCCAGACGTTGTTCTCGGTACGTCGCGTCTGCGCGCCGACGTTGTACTGCGTGAGGATCCGCCCCGTGGTGAGCAGCAGCGGGAACTTCCGGCTGGAGCGCTCGGTCGTCGGGACGAACCAGGTCGGCACCAGGTGGCCCTTGCCGCGGACGAACTCCCCGACGTGCATCGTCGGCGTGCCGTGGGGCGCCGCGTCGTTGACGGGCCACTGCATCGAGCCCTCGGAGTCCAGCCGCGCGAAGCTGACACCGGCGAAGGTGGGCGTGGTGGCGGCGATCTCGTCCATGATCTGCGCGGGAGAGTCGTAGGACATCGGGAACCCCATCGCGGTGGCGATCTCGCAGACCACCTGCCACTCGTCCTTGCCGACCCGTGACGGGAAGACGGGACGGACCCGGCCGAGCCGGCGCTCGGCGTTCGTGAAGGTGCCGTCCTTCTCCAGGAACGACGTGCCGGGCAGGAACACGTGGGCGAAGCGGGCGGTCTCGTTGAGGAACAGGTCCTGCACCACCACGAGGTCCATCGCCCGGAGGGCCGCCTCGACGTGCTGGGTGTTGGGGTCGGACTGGGCGATGTCCTCGCCCTGCACGTAGAGGCCGAGGAAGGTGCCCGCGAGCGCGGAGTCGAACATGTTGGGGATCCGCAGCCCGGGCTCCGGGTCGAGCTTCTTGCCCCAGAGCTCCTCGTAGATGCCGCGCACCTCGTCGCGGCCGACGTGCCGGTAGCCCGGGAACTCGTGGGGGAAGGAGCCCATGTCGCAGGAGCCCTGGACGTTGTTCTGCCCGCGCAGCGGGTTGACGCCCACTCCGGGGCGGCCGATGTTGCCGGTGATCATCGCCAGGTTGGCCAGGCCCATCACCATCGTCGAGCCCTGCGAGTGCTCGGTGACGCCGAGGCCGTAGTAGATGGCGCCGTTCGGCACTTCGGCATAGAGCCGCGCCGCCGCCCGCAGCGTGTCCGGGTCGATGCCCGTCGCCTCTGCGGTGGCCTCGGGCGAGTTGCCCGGGTCGCCGGCGAAGGCGAGGTACTCGTCGACGTCCTCGCAGCGCTGCCGCAGGAACTCCTCGTCGAGCAGGCCCTCGGTGACGATCACGTGGGCCATGGCGTTGATGAAGGCGACGTTGGAGCCGGGGAGCAGCGGCAGGTGGTGGGTCGCCTCCACGTGGGGACTGCGCACCAGGTCGATCCGCCGCGGGTCGGCCACGATCAGCCGGGCGCCGGCCCGGAGCCGTCGCTTCATACGTGAGGCGAACACGGGGTGGGCGTCGGTCGGGTTGGCACCGATCAGCAGGATGACGTCGGCCTGCTCGACCGAGGCGAAGTCCTGGGTGCCGGCCGAGGTGCCGAAGGTCTGGCTCAGGCCGTAGCCGGTGGGGGAGTGGCAGACGCGAGCGCAGGTGTCGACGTTGTTGTTGTCGAACGCCGCGCGCACCATCTTCTGTACGACGTACACCTCTTCGTTGGTGCACCGGCTCGAGGAGATGCCGCCGATCGCACCGACGCCGTGCTCGGCCTGGATACCCCGGAAGCCCTCGGCCACCCGGGAGATCGCCTCGTCCCAGGAGACCTTGCGCCACTCGTCGTCGATCGAGTCACGCACCATCGGCGACAGCTGGCGGTCGCGGTGGCTGGTGTAACCGTAGGCGAAGCGGCCCTTCACGCAGCTGTGGCCCTCGTTGGCGCCGCCGTCCTTCGACGGGGTCATCCGCACGACCCGTGCGTCGTCGCCCTCGCCGTTGACCTCGGCGCGGAACGAGCACCCGACCCCGCAGTAGGCGCAGGTCGTCTCCACCGAGCGGGTCGGCATGCCGAGCTGGACGATCGAGTGCTCCTGCAGGGCGGAGGTCGGGCAGGCCTGCACGCAGGCGCCGCACGACACGCACTCGGAGCTGAGGAAGTCGGTGCCGCCGGCGCTGATCCGGGAGTCGAACCCGCGGCCCTCGACGGTGAGTGCGAAGGTGCCCTGGGTGTCGGCGCAGGCGCGCACGCAGCGGGAGCACACGATGCACGAGGAGGCGTCGAACGCGAAGTAGGGGTTGGAGTCGTCGACCGGCTGCGGGTGGGCGACCTCGGCGCGCGACTCCGGTCGGCCGTAGCGCACCTCCGCCGACCCGACGGTGGCGGCGAGCGACTGGATCTCGCAGTTGCCGCGGGCGCAGCCGTCGCAGTCCTCGGGGTGATCGGAGAGGTAGAGCTCCATGACGTTGCGGCGGAGCTCGCGCACCGTCTCGGTCTGGGTGCTGACCACCATGCCGTCCGCGCACGGTGTCGTGCAGGAGGCGGGCACGCCCTTGGCGCCGTCGACCTCGACCAGGCACATCCGGCACGAGCCGAAGGCCTCGAGCGAGTCGGTCGCGCACAGCTTGGGGATGGCGATGCCGGCCTCGGTCGCGGCGCGCAGCACCGACGTACCGGCGGGTACGTCGACGTGCCGGCCGTCGATGGTGACCGTCACGGACTCGGCGTCGCGGACCACCGGCGTGCCGAAGTCGACCTCGGGATCCCAGATGCTCTGGCTCATACGGTTGCTCCGCTCGGCTCGGTCTTCTCGGGCTCGAAGTCCTCGGGGAAGTGCCTGATCGCGCTCTGCACCGGCATCGGCGTCAGTCCACCCATGGCACACAACGACCCCTTGGTCATGGTCTCGCAGAGGTCGTCGACCAGCACCAGGTTGGCGGCGACGTCGTGGCCGGCGATGATCCTGTCGATCGCCTCGACGCCGCGGGTCGACCCCACGCGACACGGCGTGCACTTGCCGCACGACTCGATCGAGCAGAACTCCATCGCGAAGCGCGCCATCCGGGCCATGTCGACGGTCTCGTCGAAGACCACGATGCCGCCGTGCCCGAGCATCGCGCCCGACTCGGCCAGGGCCTCGTAGTCCATCGGGACGTCGAAGCCGGACGCCGGCACGTAGGCGCCGAGCGGGCCGCCGACCTGCGCGGCCCGTACCGGACGGCC
>JBAUWD010000460.1:0-9664 GCA_049583575.1 Nocardioides sp. | reverse complement strand
ACGGCGCGCTGACCCTCTACGTCGAGCGCGGCGGCAGGACCCTGCTCACCTGGTCCGACGACGCCGCCCTCCTCGGGCCGGCCGCCCAGTCGCTCTCCGAGGCCGGTCGGCGGGGTGCGCTCGGCCGGCTCACGGTCGAGAAGGCAGACGGCGAGCAGATCCTCGGTGGTGGCTCGACCCCACTGCGCGAGGCACTCGACGCCGCCGGCTTCGTGTCCACGCCACGGGGGCTGAGGCTGCGTGCCTGAGGGCGACACGGTCTGGCGCGCCGCGCGCCGGCTCGACCGCGCCCTCAGTGGCCGTCCGCTCACCGTCACCGACTTCCGGGTCCCGACCTTCGCCACCTGGGACCTCCACGGCGCCACCGTCCGCGAGACCGTCTCCCGGGGCAAGCACCTGCTGACCCGCATCGACGCGGACGCCGAGTGGACGCTGCACACCCACCTGAAGATGGAGGGGGTGTGGCGGGTCCTCGGCCCCGGCCAGCGCTGGCCGCGCCCGGCGCACACCGCGCGCGTCGTACTCTCCACGGCCGACGCCGTCGCGGTGGGCTTCTCGCTCGGTGTCGTCGAGATCGTCCCGCGCGACCGCGAGCCCGAGATCGTCGGCCATCTCGGTCCGGACCTCCTCGGCCCCGACTGGGACCCCGCCGAGGCCGAGCGCCGCCTCCGCCGGCAGCCCGACCGCCCGATCAAGGAGGCCCTGCTCGATCAGTCCCTGCTCGCAGGCATCGGGAACCTGTACGCCGCCGAGCTCTGCTTCGTGTGCGGCGTGGCGCCCCAGACGGCCGTCGGTCGGGTGCCGGACCTTGCGCGGCTGCTCGCCCGTGCCCACCAGATGCTCGACCTCAACCGGCACCGCGACGTCCAGTCGACCACCGGCGACCTGCGCCGAGGACGCACCACGTGGGTCTACGGGCGCACCGGTCAGCCGTGCCGACGCTGCGGCAGCGGAATCCTGGAGACCGCACTCGGCCCCGAGGGTCGGGAGCGGGTGACCCACCACTGCCCGCGCTGCCAACCCCTGCGCTGAGCTCACTCGCGGGGCAGCCGGGCCAGCGTGCGCGGCGTCTGCACGTCGAGCCAGGCCACCAGGTCGCGGAAGGGCACGCAGGAGGTGTGCGGCCGACCGCACGTGTGCAGCACGAACGACGTCAGCGCGTTGACGTAGGCGTGGTGGTTCCAGTCGTTGAAGTGGTTGCCGAGGATCATCGGTGCCCGGTTGCCGTGGAAGGACTGCCGGTAGAGGTCGTCGTACGTCGCGAGCACCTGCCGCTGGTCGGCCCGTGCCTGGGCGACGGTGCCGTCCACCCCACCCCGCTGGGTGAAGAAGTAGTTGTAGTCCATCGTGGTCACCCGGTGGCCGGTGCCGTGCAACGGGAACGTCGTCATCCCCAGCCGCCACGGGCCGGTGCGCGGGTCCCGGGTCGGCCACGTCAACGGGCTCCGCGTGAACGACGAGTCGTAGCGGAAGCCGCGGGCGGCCAACGCCGGGTACAGCGCCGACGGGCTGCCCTCGAGGCACGGCGTCCGGTCGCCCTCGACCTCGCCCGGCCGCAGCAGCAGGCGCACCGACCGCGGCAGCGCGTTGTCGGCGCGGTAGTCACGCACCAGGTGGAAGAACTGGCCCAGCTCGACCTGCCAGTCGCGGGTGGTCCAGGTGTCACCACCGCTCGGCAGCCCGGCCGACGCGCAGAAGTGCCCGTTGAAGTGGGTGCCGATCTCCATCCCCGAGCGCAGGGCGCGGTTCAGGTCTGCGACCTCGACCCGGACATCCTCCGGCGTGCCCCAGCCGATCTCCGAGGTGCCGGGCGCGTAGTACGGCGGACGGTAGCGGTCGCGGGTGGCGTCACTGAGCAGGTAGGTGCCCGACAGGAACCCGGTGAAGCGGAACGGCACCCGGGAGGCCACGTCCATCCAGTGCCGCCACTCCCGGTGCCAGCCCACCCCGTCGAAGCTCACCACCACGAACTGCGGTGGGCGCTGTCCGGGCGCGAGCCGCCGCGGCACGAAGCCGTCCGGCAGGGGCACACCCCGACGCGGGCGGGCGAACGTCGAGCGTGGCCGGATCGGTGGCGGCGGGGAGACCGCGCTCGTCGGCGGCGGGGGAGGCGGTGAGGCGGTCGTCAGCGTCTCCGGAGCCCCCGCGCCGTCGTGGACGGACCCGGCGAGGCCGAGGAGGCCGGCACCCAGGCAGACCAGGGCCAGCCCGATCACCAGGAGTCGTCGCCTCACACTCGTAGGACGAGCCCCGGACCCGTGTTGTTGCCTCGGTGGCTACAGGTCGAGATCGGTGAGCCCCGGGTGGTCGCCCGGGCGCGGTCCGTCGAGGGGCCAGCGGAACAGGCGGTCCGACTCGTCGATCGCGACGTCGTTGATGCTCGCGTGGCGCCGCGCCATCAGGCCGTTGTCGGCGGCACGCACCTTGGTCACGGCGTCCTCACGGGTGAACGGCGGCAACGGCGGCCGGGGCTCCATGGGCGCGGGTACGGCGGTCAGGCCGCGGAGGCGACGACCGGGCGACGGCCGGAGATCGGCGTCGGCGCGCTCACGGCCTCTTCGACGGCGACCGCGAGGGAGACGTCACGCAGCACCTCCGACAGCGGCGCGTCGAGCGCGCGGCACAGCGACGACAGCAGCTCCGAGGACGCTTCCTTCTGGCCGCGCTCGATCTCGGAGATGTAGCCCAGGCTCACGCGGGCCTCGGCCGACACCTGACGCAGGGTCAGCCCCTGCTCGAGGCGGCGCTCGCGGAGGACGTCGCCCAGCAGCCGACGAAACAGCGCCACGTGCATCCTCCCGTCGTGATCGAACCTGATGCTGTCGGAAACGCTACCCGAGTGGGGGTTGTTCCCCACGCAGAATCCCACACAGCGCCGAGAGCGCCTCCCGACACGCCCGCTCCTGGATCTGGTGCCGGTCGCCGACCAGCTCCATCGCCAGCGCGCCGATACCGTCCGGGCCGGCCACCCCGACGTACACCGTGCCCACCGGCCTGCCCTCCTGCGAGTCCGGACCGGCCACCCCCGTCGTGGCGAGGGCGTACGTCGCTCCGGTCACCTCACGGCACCCGGCGGCCATCGCCCGGGCGCACTCGGCCGACACCACGCCGTACTGCTCGACGAGGCCCGGCGGGACGCCGAGCAGCGACTCCTTGAGCGTCGTGGCGTAGGTGACGAAGCCACCCAGGTAGCTCTCCGACGCCCCGGGCACGGCGGTCACCGCGGCGGCGAGCCGTCCGCCGGTCAGCGACTCCGCGGTGGCGAGCGTGGCTCCCGCTGCGACCAGCAGGGTCAACGCCGCGGCGGCGTCGGAGTCTCGTGCCGAGCGGCGTCTCATGACCCGACCCTAGGCCGGTTACGCTGCCCGACGTGAGCCGCCCGATCGAGGACTACGCGATGATCGGCGACCGGCACACCGCCGCCCTGGTCGCCAGCAACGGATCGATCGACTGGCTCTGCCTGCCGAGGTTCGACTCCCCCGCCTGCTTCGCGGCCCTCCTCGGCGACGAGGAGAACGGTCGCTGGCAGCTCTGCCCGGACGGCGACTACGAGGTCACGCGACGATACGTCGGCGACTCGGCCGCGCTCGAGACGACCTTCACCACCGACTCCGGCGTCGTCAAGCTGATCGACGTGATGCCCACCGGCGACGAGCGGATCGACGTGGTGCGCCGGCTCACCGGCGTCTCGGGCAGGGTCCGGATGCACCACGAGTGGATCGTCCGCTTCGACTACGGCACCGCCAAGCCCTGGGTGCGGCGACGCCACGAGGACGCCGACCCGGTGATCACCGCCGTGGCCGGACCCGACAAGCTGGTGCTGCGGGGTCCCCGGATCCCGGTACCCCAGGACCACCGGCACGTCGACGACTTCGACGTGCACGAGGGAGACGTCCTCACCTTCTCGACCACGTGGCTGGCCTCGCACCTGCGCACCCCGGGCCCCCATCCCTACCTCGTCGACGAGACCATCCACGAGGAGGTCGACTGGGTCGCGTCCTGCGACCTGAGGGAGGTGCCGCACCAGGACGTCGTACGACGCTCGCTGCTCACGCTGCACCTGATGACCCACCACGAGACCGGCGGCATCGTGGCCGCACCGACCACGTCGCTGCCCGAGGACTTCGGCGGCGAGCGCAACTGGGACTACCGCTACTGCTGGCTGCGCGACGCCGCCCTGACCATCGCCTCGCTGATCGAGGCGGGCGCGACGGACGAGGCGCGCTTCTGGCGTGACTGGCTGCTCCGGGCCGTGGCCGGCGACCCCGCCGACCTCCAGATCATGTACGGCGTCGACGGCTCGCGCCACCTGCCCGAGCTCACGCTCGACAAGCTCCCCGGGTACGCCGGCTCCCGGCCGGTGCGGATCGGAAACGGTGCGGTCGACCAGCGGCAGACCGACGTCGTCGGCGAGGTGATGCTGGCGCTCGAGGCGGCCCGCGAGTCGGGCCTCGGGCAGACCGGCGACGCCTGGAACCTGCAGCGCCTGCTGGTCGACCACCTCGCCTCGAGCTGGCAGGACCGGGACAACGGCCTGTGGGAGATCCGCGGGCCGCGGCAGCACTTCACCCACTCCCGGGTGATGGTCTGGGTGGCGTTCGACCGGGCCGTGAAGGCCGTCGAGCGGCACGGGCTCGACGGCGACCTGGACCGGTGGCGGAGCCTGCGCGACGAGGTACGGGACGAGATCGAGAAGCACGGCTTCGACGCCGAGCGCGAGACCTTCACGCAGCACTACGAGACCAAGGCAGTCGACGCGTCGCTGCTGATGCTGCCACTGGTGGGCTTCGTCGCGGGCGACGACCCGCGCATGCTGGGCACCATCGCGGCGATCGAGGAGGACCTGATGCGCGACGGCCTGCTCTTGCGCTACCGCACCCAGAGCGGGCTCGACGGCCTCTCCGGTGACGAGCACCCCTTCCTGGCCTGCTCGTTCTGGCTGGTCTCGGCGTACGCGGGGGCGGGTCGCCTCGACGACGCCCACGCCCTCTTCGACCGGCTGGTCGGGCTGACGAACGACGTCGGGCTCCTCTCGGAGGAGTACGACGCCGGCACGGGCCGGATGGCCGGGAACTTCCCGCAGGCCTTCAGCCACCTGACGCTCGTCCAGGCGGCCTTCAGGCTGCGGAGAGCCTCCCGCTGAACCGGCTCAGCGCGGGTTGCCGTTGGTGGCCGTGACGTCGACCTCGGCGTGCCCGGCCTCGGTGACGTCGTCGCCGCGGTAGCGCACCTTCACCCGGTGGACCCCGGCGTCCGAGAAGGGCCCGACCACGTAGCTGGCCGTTCCTCCGGACAGCACGACGGTGGCGACCTTCACGCCGTCCACCTTGATCCGGACCCGGCCGGTCGGGGTGACGCCCTGCGCGCCGGTGACGGTCACGTCGATGCGCGAGGTGCCCTTCTTCCGCTTCACCGTGCTCGGCGTCGCCGTGGCCGTCACGGTCGAGGCCTGCTGGCTGAAGGGGACGTGGAGGCCGACCAGCTCCGGGTTGTGGTCCGAGGCCCGGAACTGGTCGGGCTGGTACAGCAGCTCGGCGTTGTAGTTGTAGCGGCTGTACTCGAAGCCCACCGACTCCTCGGCGTTGATCTGCCACACGTCGCGCCCGGTGATCAGGTTCGCGGCCGCAGCGTTGGCGAGCACGTGGTCGAGCGAGCCCGCCATGCCGCCGAACTCGTACGACGTGTCGCGGGGGTCGTCGCTCGGCTGGTTGATGAACCCGTTCTGGTAGAGGACCTGCATCGGGTCCTCCTGCGTGTAGGAGTTGAAGTCACCCGTCAGCAGGATCTTCGAGGTCCCGTCGGTCAGGGCGGTCGCCTTGGCGAAGTCGACCAGCGCGTGCGCCTGGGCGATCCGGTCCGGGTTGGCCAGCCCCTGGCCGGTGCCGTCGTCGACGCCGGAGCCCTTGGACTTGAAGTGGTTGACCACCACCAGGAAGCCGTCGGAGTCGAGCGCGCCCTTGCGCTTGAACTCCTGGGCGAGGGGCTCGCGCGCGTCGGCGAACGGCTGACCGTCGCCGGACTGGTCCGAGAGCACCGTGGACGGGCCGACCAGCGACACCGTGCTCGGGTTGTAGATGAACGCCGTACGGATCACGTCCTGCTCCGACGTCGGCGGCAGGTCGGACGGGTCCGGCGAGGGGGCGTAGGCCCAGCGGGTGTAGCCGGCGTCGGCGTTCAGCGCGTCGACCAGCGACTTCAGCGCGTCGTCCCGGTCGCTCTCGCCGAGCGCCACGGAGTTCTCGATCTCCTCCAGGGACAGGATGTCGGCGTTCATGGTGTTGATGGCCTTGACCTCCTTGACCCGCTGCCGCTCGAGGTCGGCCTGCGGATCCGCGAGGTCGGTGCCACCGCTCGACTCGGCGGCCCCGCGCGGGCCGTTGTCCGAGCAGTTCTTGTCGCCGACCGGGTCGCCCGTGCGGTCGGTGTAGAAGGTGCAGGTGTGGCCGGCGGCCACCCAGTCCATGCCGGTGGTGTTGAAGTAGTTCAGGACGTTGAAGGTGCCCAGCGTCAGGTCGCCGCCGACGTCCGCCGGCGACAGGTTGGTGGTGCGGGTGTCGCTGAACGTCGCGACAGCCGCACCGTCGCCGGTCACCTGGTGGGTGGGCTGGAACTCCCAGAGGTTGTTGCGGTAGTCGAGGATCACCGGTTGGTGCAAGGTGGCGGTGGACCCGATCCGCACCGGGTTGTCCGGCCGCAGCCAGGGCATGACCGTGTTCTTGTCGGTGGTGAGGTAGTTCCAGCTCGACCCGTCGTTGAGGACGACACCGCGCGCAGCGTTGTCCGCCGCGACCGCGGCGACCCCGGCCGGGTCGATGTTGGGGTTGAACAGGTCGGTGGGCTGCCACAGCTGGTGGTCGCCGGTCGCCAGCCCGATCTCGCCGTACTGGTTGGTGTCGTAGTTGTCGGTGACGGTGAGCTGGTCGGTGGGCGCGATCAGCTCGCTCTCGTGCGCCTCACGACCGGCATCGGTCGTCGGGTAGGCGATCGACAGCGGCGTGACCCCGAGCGGGGCCGGGCCCTCGTCCTGGAGATCCGCGGCGTTCACGCTCAGCTCGGTGAGGCCGTTGAACTCGCTGACCGGGCCGGTCACCTGGACCAGGTCGCCGATGGTCGCGGTGACCGCTCCGCTGGGCTGGTGCACGAAGATCGCGTCGGACGCACCGGGCGTCGCGTCGCTGCCCGAGCCGGTGCCGTCGGTCTGGATGACGTAGCCGAAGAAGCCGCCGACCGGGTACGCCGCGGTGACGACGCCCTCGGTGGTGACGGTCTGACCGGCCAGCGGCGAGCTATCGCCGGTGCCCTGGATCTCGGCGATCGTGTGCTCCGTCGGCGGAGGCGGCGGGGTGCTCCCGCAGTCACTGCCGCACGCGGACGGAGTCGGCGGGTTGCTGACGGTCAGGTCCACGGAGTTGTCGTTGGTGTCGCTCCCGGACGCGTCCCGGGTCACCGAGGAGGGGTTGGTGGTCGCCGGTGCGTGCGCGGTCTCGTAGCTGGTCGTCGAGCTGCCCCACCCGACGAAGTCGAGCACGTGGGGGTTGGAGATGGCGCCCGTGCCGGGGTCGATCGCCGACGCGCTGTCGGCGAGGAAGACCTGGCCACCGGTGCCGGACATGTTCAGGGAGCTGGGGGCGTCGGGCGTGGGCAGCGGCTCGGTGCCGCCGGCGCCGGCGGCCCCCTGGACGAGGAAGGTGTCCCCGGCGGGGACGTCGACCGACGGCAACGCGACGACGTTGGACGCCCCCGGCGCGCCGGTGCCGGCGGCCGAGCGGTACTGCACGCTCAGCCCGCCCAGCGAGACGGTGTGGTCGGTGGTGTTGCGCAGCTCGACGAAGTCGTTGGTGTAGAGCGAGCCGGAGTTGCCACCGCCGCCGTACACCTCGTTGATGACGAGCGCCGGGCCGACGGTGTTGGCGGAGGCCGGGGCGACCCAGGCGAGACCGGCGGCGGCGACGGCGAGACCCGCCGCGGCCGAGATGACGCGCGGAGAGCGCGCGCGAGAGACGTGGGGCATGGAGAGAGGGTCCTTCCGAGATCCGAGAGCGTCGGGCCGACGGTGTGGTGCGCGTCACCCTAGTACCCCGACCGTCCCGTGACACCACACGGGGATGACGTGCCCGTGAACTCTCCGGCCGATCGGCGTCAGGTCGCGGGCTGTGCGGGCCGTTGGCGCCACACGTCGCGGAAGAACTGGTACCCCGACCACATCGTCATCGCCACGGCGACCGCGAGCACGACCTCATAGGCGTAGAAGAGCACGACGCCGACGTCGTGCAGCGGGGCATGCGCCTGGCGCAGGGGCAGGCAGAGCCCGGTCAGGGCCACCACCTGCAGGCCGGTCTTGATCTTCCCGCTCCGCGCGGCGGCGACCACGACTCGGCGCAGGATCGAGAGCCGCAGCAGGGTGACCGACCACTCCCGCAGCAGCACGACCACGGTGACCCACCACCAGATGTCACCCACGATCGAGAGGCCCACGAACGCCATGCCGGTCATCGCCTTGTCGGCGATCGGGTCGGCGATCTTGCCGAAGTTGGTGACCAGGCCGCGGGAGCGGGCGATGTCGCCGTCGATCTTGTCGGTCACCATCGCGATGCCGAACAGCGCGGCCGCCACACAGCGCCACGCGATCGAGTCGCCGCCGTCGCGCAGCAGCGCCACGCCGAAGAAGGGCACCAGCAGGATGCGGACGCCGGTCAGCACGTTGGGCAGGTTCCAGTTGCCCGAGGTGCCGACCTCGGACCTCACGCGCCGGCTCCGGTCGGTCGGGCCACGAGGTCGGCGCCCTCGGCCGCGACGACGACGGCGGGCACGAGGTCGCCGATGGAGTGCCCACCCGCGGTGAGCCGCGTCGTACCGTCGACCTCCGGGCCCTGGTGGTCGGCGCGACCCTCGGCGAGGCCGCCGGCCACCGACTCCACCAGCACGACGACGGACTCGCCGACCCGCTCCTCGGCCCGCTCTCCCGTGAGCTGCTCGACGAGGTCGCGGACGTGCTCGACGCGGGCCCGGATCTCGTCGTCGTCGTGCTTGCCGTCCAGCCCCGCTGCCTCGGTGCCGTCCTCGTCGGAGTAGCCGAAGACGCCCGTGACGTCGAGACGCGCCGCCGCGAGGAAGTCGCACAGGGTCTGCAGGTCGTCCTCGGTCTCGCCGGGGAAGCCGACGATCACGTTGGAGCGCACCCCGGCCGTCGGCGAGAGGTCCCGGACGCGGTCGAGGAGCGCCAGGAAGCTCTCGGCGTCGCCGAAACGGCGCATCCGGCGCAGCACGCCGGCGCTGGCGTGCTGGAAGGAGAGGTCGAAGTAGGCACTGACCCCTGGCGTCCGCGCGATCGCCTCGAGCAGACCCGGACGCGTCTCGGCCGGCTGGAGGTAGGACACCCGCACGCGCTCCACTCCGTCGATGTCGGCGAGCTCCGGGAGCAGCGTCTCGAGCAGCCGCAGGTCGCCGAGATCCTTGCCGTACGACGTGCTGTTCTCGCTCACCAGGAACAGCTCTCGCGCGCCCTCGGCCGCGAGCCAGCGGGCCTCGGCGAGCACGTCGGACGGGCGGCGGCTCACGAACGAGCCGCGGAAGCCGGGGATCGCGCAGAAGGAGCACCGGCGGTCGCAGCCGCTGGCGAGCTTGAGCGGGGCCATCGGTCCGCCGTCCAGGCGACGGCGTACGG
>JBAUWD010000459.1:0-4535 GCA_049583575.1 Nocardioides sp. | reverse complement strand
GGCCGAGGCCGCGGCGCCGCCCGCCGGCGACCTGCCCGGCCGGGCGCAGTACGTCGTCGTCGGTGGCGGCGTGGTCGGCACGTCGATCGCATACCACCTCGCGCTCCTCGGTGCCACCGACGTGGTGCTGCTGGAGCGCAAGCAGCTCACCTCGGGCACCACCTGGCACGCGGCGGGGGAGGTGGTCTCGGGCGGCACCACCGAGGATGCACTCTGGATGGCGCGCTACTCCGCGGAGCTGTACGCGCGGCTGGAGGAGGAGACCGGGCTGTCCACCGGGTTCCGCCGCTGTGGCTACCTCCAGCTGGCCACGACCCCCCGCTCCGACGAGGGGTTCCGCCGCGAGACGGCGTACATGCGCTCGGTCGGCATGACCAAGGAGGTGCTCTCGCCGCGCGAGGTGGCCGACCTGGTGCCGCTGATGCGCACCGATGACGTCATCCACGGCTTCTGGACCCCCGACGAGGGTCGGGCCAACCCGGTCGACGTGACGATGTCGCTGGCCAAGGGTGCCCGGCAGCGCGGGGCGCGGATCTTCGAGGACACCGAGGTCACCGGCTTCGTTCTGGACCACTCCCGGGGGGGCACGCGAGTGACCGGGGTCCGCACCGAGCGCGGCGACGTCGAGTGCGAGAAGGTCGTGCTCGCGGCCGGGCTGTGGGGCCGCGAGCTGGCGGCCAGGGCCGGAGTCACCGTGCCGCTCCAGGCGGCCGAGCACTACTACCTCCTCACCGAGCCGATCGAGGGCGTCACGCCGGAGTCGGTGCCGGTGATCGAGCACGGCGAGGCCTACGGCTACTACCGCGAGGAGGGCGGTGGCCTGCTGGTCGGCATGTTCGAGCCCGTCGCCAAGGCCTGGGCGCTGGACGGTGCGCCGCGAGACAGCGCGTTCGCCGTGCTCCCGCCCGACTGGGACCGGCTGGCGCCGTTCCTGGAGGTCGCGATGCGGCGGTTCCCCGCCCTGGAGGACGCCGGCATCCGCACGCTGTTCTGCGGGCCGGAGAGCTTCACCGACGACCTGGCGCCGATGCTGGGCGAGTCACCCGAGGTCGACCACCTCTATCTCGCCTGCGGTCTCAACTCCGTCGGCATCCTCTCCGGTGGTGGCCTGGGCCACGTGATGGCGCAGTGGTTGATCGAGGAGCGCCCGCCGCTCGACCTCACCGCCGTCGCCGTCGACCGGGCCCACGAGTTCCAGGCCACCCGGCTCTTCCGCCGCGAGCGGACCGTGGAGCGGCTGGGGTTCCTGCTCAACGACCTGGCCTGGCCCAACGCCCAGCCGCGGCTGGGTCGCGACGTACGCCGGTCGCCGTACCACGCCCAACACGTCGCCGACGGCGCCCACTTCGTCGCGACCAGCGGCTGGGAGTTCCCCGACTACTTCGCCGGTCCGGGCGTCACGCCCACGGTCGAGTGGGGCTTCGCCCGGGGCGAGGGGTTCGAGCGCACGCGCGAGGAGCACCTGCATGCCCGCGAGGCCTTCGCGGTCTTCGACCTCTCGCTGATGTCGCACCACCTCGTGCAGGGGCCCGATGCGAGCGCCGTGCTCAACCGGGTCTGTGCCAACGACGTCGACACCCCGGTCGGCCGGGTCGTCTACACCCAGTGGCTCGACCACCACGGCGGGATCGTCGCCGACGTCACGGTCACCCGGCTCGCCGAGGACGGGTACGTCGTGATCAGCGGCGACACCATCCACCGCCGCGTCCCGGCCTGGATCCGCCGGCAGGCGCGCGACGGTGAGGTCGTCGTCGTCACCGACGTGACGAGCGGCCACGCGCTGCTGTCGGTGCAGGGGCCGAGGTCGCGCGAGCTGCTGCAGCGGCTGAGTCCGGACGACTGGTCGAACGACGCGTTCCCGTACCTGACCGCGCAGAAGGTCGAGCTCGGCTACACCCCGCTCTGGGCGTTGCGGGTGACGTACGTCGGTGAGCTGGGCTGGGACCTGCTGGTGCCCACGGAGTTCGGTGCCACTCTCTACGACCAGCTGCGTGACGCCGGGGCCGACCTGGGCTTCCGCCCGACCGGCATCGGAGCGCTGGAGACCATGCGACTGGAGAAGGCGTTCCGCGACATGGGTCACGACATCGACTCGACCGACACCCCGCTGGAGGCCGGGCTCGGCTTCGCGGTCGCCTGGGACAAGCCGGGCGGGTTCGTCGGGCGCGACGCCCTGCTGAAGCAGCGCGAGTCGGGTCCGCCGAGCCGCCGGCTGGTCAACGTGCTGCTCGACTCGCCCGAGCACGACCTGTTCGGCGACGAGCCGGTCTACTGGGACGGCGACCCCGTCGGTCACGTCCGCAGCGGCGGGTTCGGCCACTCCCTCGGCGCCGCCTGTGGCATCGCCGCGCTCGCCCGTACGGAGGGCTTCACCGCCGCCGACCTGGCCACCGGCTCCTTCGAGGTCGACGTCGCCGGCACCCGGGTGCCGGCCCGGGTCTCGCTGAGGCCGTTCCTCGACCCCGAGCGGTCGCGCATCCTCTGCTGACGGCGAGACGTCGTCGGCCGGGGCTACCCGGTGGGCGCGTGCACCCCGGAGATCGTTCCCGAGCACATGTCGTGGGACCCGTACGGGGTCAGGTCGATCCAGCCCGACCACTGCGACAGCCCGATCGGGCAGCGGCAGTAGCGGCACGTCGAGCGCATCAGGACCTTCGTCGCCATCTCGCCTCTCTTCATCCAGGGCCTGCCACCGGGCCGTTGCACCGGCTCCCGGTCCGGGCCAGGTGCGTCGCCGTACCTGGCCCGGTTCCACGCTGACTCGTCCGGCACCCGGGACACCAGGGACCAACGTCCGCTGTACCACGTCCACACGTCGCCCGAGGTCCATCCGCCACTCGGCCCGGGCCGCGCCGGGTCGGGGAGAGATTCCTGGAAGTCCGGTCACGAGCCGAACGGGCCGTCCGGTCGTCCGTCAGGGAACCGGGAAGTCCCTGGGCGCACCTTCCCCCGTGGCGCCATCGACCGCCTCACGGAGCAGGTCTGCGTGCCCGGTGTGCCGGGCGTACTCCTCGATCAGGTCGGCCAGCAGCCGTCGCAGGCTCATGCCGTCGTGCGTCGTCTGCTCGAGCCCGCCCTCGGACAGGGCCCGGGCCAGTGACTCCCTGGAGCGATGCACGGCACCCGTCCAGAGCGCGCGGAGCTCGTCGGGGTCGTCGTCTGCGGCGGTGCGCCAGGCCCAGTCGTCCCAGTCGGCCTCGAGATCGAGCCGGTCGAACGGCGCCAGGGCCGGTCCTCCGGCCAGGTGGTGCTGGAAGTAGAGCTCCTCGACCCAGGCGAGGTGCTTGAGCAGACCGCCCAACGTCACGGTGGACGCGCCGATCCGTCGGGTCATGCCCTCATGGTCGACGTCGGCGCACTTCCAGGCGAACGTGAGCCGGTTCCGCTCGAGGGTGATCAGGGCCGTCTGGGTCTCGTCCCCGTGCAGGAAGAGCTCGACGTCCCACTCGGGCGGCTTGCCGGCGGTGAACCCGACCTGCTCGATCATGCCCCGCACCCCGGAAGAAGGCGGTCGGTCACGAGGCGTTGTCCCCTGGGGACGGCGCGCCGATACGAGGTTCGAGAGGGAAGGTCCATGCCAGGGATGGTACGACGGGTTCCGGACGGTCTATGTCCGGAATCCGGTGTCGCCTCCCCGCGGGACGCGGCTGCGCCGGGTGTCGGCTGCCGCACCCGTCACCTGCCGCACCCGTCACCTGCCGCACCCGTCACCTGGGGACGCCGTCCCATTGGGCCTTGAGGCGGAACTGGCCGTAGTGGGAGAGGGCGGACCGGACGGCCGTGCGGCTGTGTGCGTAGGCGGTCACGCCCCACCGTTGTCCTCGGACCATCTTGGCGCCCTTGTAGGGCAGCCCACCGCATCCGCTGGAGCCGATGTAGGCGGGGCCGTAGAACGCGACGGTCATGCCGGGCTGTCGGGTGTAGCTCGGGGATCCGAGCCGGCCGTAGTCGGCCAGGGCGCCGTCGACCGAGCGGAACTGGGACCAGTCCATGCAGACCGGCTGACCGCCCCCGAGGTGGAAGGTGCACTGACGGTGGAGGACGCGGTTACCGGCCAGGGAGATGTCTCGGCAGACCGCGCCGGCGTTCTCCAGGCGGGGGCCGCGGTCGAAGAAGACCCAGTTCAGGCCGGCGCGCGAGGTGGAGGTGTGGGCCGCGTCGTAGGGGGACCCGCATGCTGCGAGGGAGGTGGTGATGCTGGTGTCCCAGCAGACGAACTTCTTGGTCGCCGGGGCGGTCGAGCCGGTGCTCGAGCCGGTGCTCGGGCCGGTGCTGGTGCCGGTGTTGGTGCCGGTGCTCGCGTCGGTGCCGGCCGGTGTGACGGGCAGGGTCGAGGTGGTGGCGGTGGCCCGGTCGTTGTGGTGACGGCCGGCGTAGGCGAGCCCTGCGACGACCCCGCCGGCCACCAGTGCCAGCACGCAGACGGCGGCCAGGGCGACGAGTCCGACACGGCGTCTGCGTCCGGGAGGTTCCCCGGCTGGGGGTGCTCCGGCTTCGGCGACCCAGGCGGGCGCTGAGACGGCTCCGGGCGGCGC
>JBAUWD010000458.1:0-1844 GCA_049583575.1 Nocardioides sp. | reverse complement strand
CTGGCGGCGAGCCGGCTCGCGCCGGGCGCGACCTGGCGGCTCGCCACCGACTGGGCCGACTACGCCGAGCAGATGACGGAGGTGCTCGATGCCGAGCCCGACCTGTCCGGCGGTGTCGTCGAGCGGTGGGCGGAGCGCCCCGTGACCAAGTTCGAGCGCAAGGGGCTCGAGGCGGGGCGCGCCATCACCGACCTGTGCTACCGGCGCGGGTGAACGCGGCTCAGCCGACCAGGGCCTCGATGGCCTCGTCGAAGACCGCGGTGTGCCGGTCGACGTCGTCGGCCGTGTGGTGGGGTGAGAACAGCGCCATGTTGTGGAACGGCGTCAGCAGCACGCCGCGGTTGAGCGCCCAGAGGTGCAGGAAGCCCTCGAGCTCTTCGTCCACCGCAGCGGCCGCGTCGGCGCCGTTGCGTGGCGGCGGGCAGAACCAGTACTCCGCGCGGCAGCCGAGCTGCTGCACGTGCCACGGCAGCGCGTGCTCGGCGATCACGTCCGAGACCCCGCTCGTGAAGCGCTCGGCGAGCGGGATCGCCACCGCGAAGTCCTCGGCACGGAGCGCGGTCGAGAGGGCCGCACGCGCCGCAGCCAGCGCCAGACCGTTGCCGGTGAGCGTGCCGCCGACGCCGGCCACGTCGATCTCGGCGCCGAGCATCGGTCCGCGCAGACCATCGGCGACCTCCGCCGTCATGCCGTACGCCGCGATCGGGACCCCGCCGCCGATCGGCTTGCCCACGACGAGGAAGTCGGGCTCGAGCCCCCAGGCCGCGGTCGCGCCTCCCGGGCCTGCGCAGAGCGTGTGGGTCTCGTCGTTGACGAGCAGGACGCCGTGGCGCCTGGTGATCTCACGGACCGCTGCGAGGTAGCCCTCGTCGGGCAGCACGATCCCGATGTTGGTCAGCGCCGGCTCCATGAGCAGGCAGGCGACGTCGCCCACCGCGAGCCTGCGCTCGAGAGCGTCGGCGTCGTTGAACGGCACGACCGCGGTGGTCTCGGCGACGTCGACCGGCGCACCCAGCAGCCCCGGCCGCGGTACGACGCGGTCGCCGTCGAGCGTCGCGAACGTCTCGTCGACGGTGCCGTGGTAGCACCAGTCCATCACCGCGATCCGCGGCCTGCCGGTGAGGTGGCGGGCGAAGCGCAGCACGAACCGGTTGGCGTCCGTGGCCGTCATCGCGAACTGCCACTGCGGCAGCCCGAAGCGGCGGGCCAGCTCCTGCGACACCCAGATGGAGTCGTCGGACGGCAGCATCGTGGTCAGGCCCGAGTCGGCCCGGGCCGAGACGGCCTCCGCGACGGCGGGCAGGGCGTGACCGGTCATCGCGCCGGTGTCGCCCAGGCACAGGTCGACGTACGACACCCCGTCGACGTCGACGAGCCGGGCGCCCCAGGCACTCTCGACGAACAGCGGGAACGAGCCGGCCCAGCGGGTCATCCACGGCATCGGCACGCCGGCGAGTAGTGACGCGCCCGCCTGCTCGTGGAGCTCGCGCGAGCGCGGATGGGACTCGACGAACCGGTGCTCTTCGGCGGCTCGGAGGGCGGTGAGGCGGGCGCGGTCGATCATGGGCGTCAACCTAGCGATCCCGGGCCTCCGTGAAGAGGGGTCCAGGGCCCTCAGTGGACGCGCTGGGTGAGCCTGGCCCGCAGCGTCTCGTCGCGATGCAGTCGGGCGAGGTCGCGCTCGCGCCGCGCGGCGCTGACGGCGGAGAGGAAGTCCCAGGGTGTGGTGCCCGGTGGCGGCGGGGGAGCGGCGTACGCCGACATGCGGGTGGCGAGCATCTCGCCGAGCCGCTGTCGCGAGGCCGGGTCGAGCGTGGGCAGGCGGCCGAGGTACTGCCGCACCG
>JBAUWD010000457.1:0-4535 GCA_049583575.1 Nocardioides sp. | reverse complement strand
CGGCAGCGCAGGATCAGGTGGCCGCCACGCCGCCTCGAGGTCGGACCTGAGCCGCCCCACGAGCTCACCTTCGCTCCACACGCCGACCCCCACGCACTCGGCGACGGAGCGCACCCCGCCGATCGAGTTGGTCACGAACACGTCGTCGGCCGCCCGGAGGTCGTCCAGGGACAGCTCGAGCTCTCGGACCCGGGCACCCAGCCCACGCAGGAGATCACGCACCTGGGACCGGACGACGCCGGCCAGGATGCGGCCGTCGTCGCGGGGCGTGGACACGACGTCGCCGACGACCGCGAACACGTTGCCCCTGCCGGTCTCGAGCACCCCGCCGCCCCGGTCCGTCAACAGCGGATCCGAGTCGCCCGTCCAGGGCGCGCCGGGCAGAGCCTCCAGGGCCGCGCGGTCGACCCACTTGTGACGCCCGAGGCCGCCGGGCAGCACGCACGGCACGAGCCGCCACGGAGCACGGGGACGCACTCGCAGCTCGGTCGCCGACACCTCGACTCCGCTGAGACCGGGCCGGAAGGTGATCCGGACCCGCCGTGGCCCGGCGGTGTCCGCGGCGAGCTCGAGCAGCCGCTGCCTGGCGGCGCGGACGTCGAGGGACACGTCGTACAGCTCTCGCACGCTGCCCGCCAGGCGATCCAGGTGCGCGTCCGCATTGACGACGAGACCGTGCTGCACCAGCAGCGTCTCGAAGACCCCGGCTCGCGGGTCGGGCACGGCCATGCCCGATTGAAGCATCGCGGGCGGCGTCAGGTGCTCGTGAGGACGACGAGGCGCTGGGTGGCGCGCGTCATCGCGACGTAGCGGTCCACCGCCCCCTCGATGCCCTCGCCGAACGACGCCGGGTCGACCAGGACGACCAGGTCGAACTCGAGGCCCTTGGCCAGCTCCGGGGTCAGGGCGCGGACGCGGGGCGTCGCGGGAAGCGCGGCCTGGTCGATCTCGCCGGCCGCGATGACACAGGCGATCCCTTCGGCATGCTCCTCGACCCAGGAGTCGAGGAGCATGGCGAGGTCCGACGCACGCCCGTGTACGACGGGTACGCCGGTACTGCGCACCGAGGTCGGCACGTTGGCGTCCGGGAAGACGGTCCTGATCACCGGCTCGGCCTCGGCCATCACCTCCTCCGGCGTGCGGTAGTTGATGGTGAGCGCGGCCAGGTCGACGTCGTCGAGCCCGATCCGGCGGAGCCGGTCGGTCCACGACTCAGTGAACCCGTGCCGCGCCTGCGCGCGGTCGCCGACGATCGTGAAGCTCCGGGACGGGCAGCGGAGCAGCAGCATCTGCCACTCGGCGTCGTTCAGCTCCTGGGCCTCGTCCACGACGACGTGGGCGAACGGGCCGGCCAGCAGGTCGCGGTCCGCGCCCGGCAGCGCGGACTCGTCGACCAGGTCGTGGCGCGCGTCCTCGCCCCGCAGCATCGACATCACGTGCATCTCGGAGTCGTCCGTGGCGATCAGGTGGTCGATCACCTGGTCCATCTGCTCGCGCTCGGCGGCGAGAGCGGCCTCGCGCCGACGCCGACGCCGGGACGCCTCCGGGTCGCCGAGTCGCTGACGCGCGGCATCGAGGAGCGGCAGGTCCGACACGGTCCAGGCGTGCGCGTCGCTCCGCTGCAGCGCGCGGACCTCGTCGGGCTCGAGCCAGGGAGCGCACCTGCGGAGGTAGGCGGGCACGGACCACAGGTCGCCGACCAGATCGGTCGGGTCGATCAGCGGCCACGCCCGGTTGAAGGTGTCGCGCAGGTCGCCGTTGCCCACGAGCGCGCGGCGGAGCAGGTCGGCCGGGACGTCCTCGTCGGCCTCGTGCTTGTCCGCCAGGATCGCGAGCACCTCCTCCCAGACCTCGTCACGGGCCTCGTTGTGGGGGGTGCCCGGTGCCGGCGACTCGAACGCCTCCGCCCACTCGGAGGCGCTGAGCCAGGTGTCGGACCACGGCGTCTCGACCGTCATCCCCTCCGTCGGCGGCTCCTCGTAGAGCCGGACGGCCGGCTCGATGGCCCGCACCATGGCCGCGGACGACTTCAGCCGGGCCACCTCGGGGTCGGCCTCGACCATCGCACCGGCGCCCTCGGGGACGAGGTCGCGCAACGTACAGGTCTGCACGCCCTCCTCCCCCAGGCTGGGCAGCACGTCGGCGACGTACGCCAGGTAGGGCTGGTGCGGCCCGATGAACAGCACGCCGCCCCGTCGATGACCGAGACGCGGGTCGGCGTACAGGAGGTACGCCGTGCGGTGCAGGGCGACGACGGTCTTGCCGGTGCCCGGACCACCGTCGACGACGAGCGCGCCCCGCGAGCCGGCCCGGATGATCGCGTCCTGGTCGGCCTGGATGGTGGCGAGCACGTCTCGCATCCGGGGCGACCGGCTGCTGCCCAGGCTGGCGATGAAGGCCGACTGGTCGTCGAGGGCGGCGGCGTGTCCGGCGAGCCCTTCCGCGGTGAAGACCTCGTCCCAGTAGTCGCTGATCCGGCCGAGCGTCCAGCGATAGCGGCGGCGGCTGGCCAGGCCCATCGGGTGGGCGTGCGTGGCCGCGAAGAACGGCTCGGCCGCCGGCGAGCGCCAGTCGAGCAGCAGCCGCCGACCGGTGCTGTCCGTCAGACCCAGCCGTCCGACGTACACCGGCTCGGGGTCGTCGGCCCGGACGACGTGCCCGAGGCACAGGTCCAGGCCGAAGCGGCGCAGCGCTCGCAGGCGGGCGGTGAGCCGGTGCACCTCCAGGTCGCGGTCCATCGCCTCCTGACCGGTGCCGCCGGGGGCTCGACGCGCGGCGTCGAGCCGGTCGGTCAGGTCGGCGGTCGTCTGCTCGAGGGCCGCCGCGATCGCCGCGAAGTGCCGCTCGTCGGCGGCGATCAGCGTCGGGTCGGCCTTGGCGCTGAGGCTCTCGGGCAGGTCGAACACGCTGGTGGTCTGGGACTCCACACACGCTCCCGTTGCGTAGGTTCTGGGCTCGGCCGGCGATTCTGCGGCACGACCCGGGGCTTGCCGCAAGCCCCCTGCTGCGCTATACGTTGGTAGTGGCAGGGAGCGAGCGGGCTCCTTGCCTTTCGCATGCCCGGGGTCTCGACAGGCTCGACCGACGACAGGCTCGACCGACGACAGGCTCGACCGACGACGGCTCGACCGAGGCTCGGTAGGGTCCCACCGTGACCGCGACGTCGACCCGTCCGCCCCTGCTGCCGACCTCGCTCGTCGGCAGCTACGCCCAGCCCGACTGGCTGATCGACCGGGCCAGGCTCGCGGGCCGCTTCCCGCCGAGGGTGCGGGCGAGGGAGCTGTGGCGGGTCGCCCCGGAGCACCTCGAGCAGGCCCAGGACGACGCGACGCTGCTCGCGATCCGCGCGCAGGAGGAGGCCGGGCTGGACATCATCACCGACGGCGAGATGCGGCGCGAGTCCTACTCGAACCACTTCGCCACCGCTCTCGAGGGGGTCGACATCGACCACCCGGGTACGGCGCTCGACCGCAGCGGGCACCCCAACCCGGTGCCCCGGATCGCCGGACCCATCGTGCGACCGCGACCGATCGAGGTACGCGACGTGGAGTTCCTCAAGGCGCACACGGACCACGTCGTGAAGATGACCGTGCCCGGTCCGTTCACGATGTCCCAGCAGGCGCAGAACGACCACTACCCGGACCTCGAGTCGGCCGCCATGGCGTACGCCGCAGCGGTCAACGCCGAGATCAAGGACCTGCACGCGGCCGGCGCCGACATCGTCCAGGTCGACGAGCCCTACATGCAGGCGCGACCCGACGCCGCTCGCGCCTACGGGCTCGCCGCGCTCCAGGCCGCGCTCGACGGCGTGACCGGCACCACGGCGGTCCACATCTGCTTCGGGTACGCCGCGATCATCCACGAGCGGCCCGAGGGCTACTCCTTCCTGCCCGAGCTGGCCGGCTGCTCGGCCGACCAGATCTCCATCGAGACCGCGCAGTCGAAGCTCGACCTCGGGGTGCTGGCCGACCTCGCCGGGAAGACCATCATCCTCGGCGTCATCGACCTGTCCGACCACGAGGTCGAGAGCGCCGAGGTCGTCGCCGACCGGGTCCGCCGCGCCTTCCCCTACGTCGCACCCGAGCGGCTCACCATCGCCACCGACTGCGGCATGAAGTACCTCCCCCGGCCGAGCGCCGAGGGCAAGATGCGGGCCATGTCCGGCGCCGCGGCCGTCCTGCGCGCCGAGCTGTAGCCCTCAGAGATCGGCCGGGGGCCGGGCTCGGCGGCTCCGCAGCACGAGGTACGCGCCGGCCAGCGCCACGACCGGACCGATGACCGCCCAGGCGGTCTTCCCGCTCATCCCGGAGCCGCCCACGACGTCGAGACCCTGCAACGTCCAGAGGACGCCCAGCACGAAGAGCAGACCGCCGACCACCAACCGCAAGGAACCCGTCATGTTCTCGACGCTACTCGGTTCCGACACGCGGATACCGTGGACGCATGAGCCGATGGTGGGCACGCCGCCCGGCCGAGCTCCCGCCGGTGAGCGGCACGCCGGCGGCTGCGTCCTCCGGCGCTCCCGACGGCGGCGC
>JBAUWD010000456.1:0-3370 GCA_049583575.1 Nocardioides sp. | reverse complement strand
GTGGACGGCTCGGTGGACGGCTCGGGGGTCGCCTCCTCGCCGGCTGAGGCGGGAGCCGGCGCAGCCGCAGGTGCGGCCCCGGAGTCGTCCGCACGGCCGGCGCGCGTCGCGGACGCACCCTGCACCGACGCGAGGAGCATCTGCGCCACGTCGAGCACCTCGACCTCCTCACGGGCGCTGCCGGCGGCCTGTTCGGAGCTGAGGCCGTCGGAGAGCATCACCCGGCAGAACGGGCAGCCGACCGCGATCTGGTCCGCCCCGGTCCCCACCGCCTCCCTGGTGCGGTTGGTGTTGATCCGCTCCCCGATGCTCTCCTCCATCCACATCCGGGCGCCACCGGCGCCGCAGCAGAACGAGCGCTGTCCGCTGCGCTCCATCTCGACGTACGACGCTCCCGGCAGCACCTGCAGGAGCTCGCGCGGGGGCTGGTAGTCCTGGTTGTGGCGGCCGAGGTAGCAGGGGTCGTGGTAGGTGATCGTGCGCTTCGCGGCGCCCGCCCCGTCTGCGACGGGGGTCAGCCGCCCCTCGCGGACCAGCCGGTTCAGCAGCTGGGTGTGGTGGACGACCTCGAGCTCGAGGCCGAGATCGCGGTACTCGTTCTTCAGCGTGTTGAAGCAGTGGGCACAGGTGGTGACGACCTGCTTGACGCGGTGCTCGGTCAGGGTCTCGACGTTCTGCTGGGCGAGGCCCTGGTAGATGAACTCGTTGCCCGCGCGCCGGGCGGGGTCGCCGGTGCACGTCTCCCCGTTGCCGAGCACGCCGAACGAGACGCCCGCGAGGTGGAGCAGCTCGGCGACCGCTCGGGTCGTCTTCTTCGCCCGGTCCTCGTAGGCGCCCGCGCAGCCGACCCAGAACAGCCAGTCGACCGACTCGAGCGACTCGAGGTCGTCGCCGACGACCGGCACCTCGAAGTCGAGACCCTTCGCCCAGTCCAGGCGGGCCGACGCCGACATGTTCCACGGGTTGCCCTTGCCCTCGAGCCCGCGGAACAGCTGGTTGAGCTCACCGGGGAAGTTCGACTCGACCAGCACCTGGTAGCGCCGCATGTCGACGATGTGGTCGACGTGCTCGATGTCGACCGGGCACTGGTTGACGCAGGCGCCGCACGTCGTGCAGGACCAGAGCACGTCCGGGTCGATCACGCCGTACGACGCCTCGTCGGCGATCAGCGGCCGCTGGAGCTCGTTGACGGCGGCCTCGGGACCCTGGCCGTCCGCGGCGAGGACCGCGGGGGCCGCGGCCAGCGCGTGGTCGCGGAGGCTCATGATCAGCAGCTTCGGCGAGAGCGGCTTCTCGGTGTTCCAGGCCGGGCACTGCGACTGGCACCGGCCGCACTCGGTGCAGGTCTCGAAGTCGAGCAGGCCCTTCCAGGAGAAGTCGGTGATCGAGCCGACGCCGAGCCTCGCGTCCTCGTCGAGGTCCTCGATGTCGTCCAGCGTGACCGGCTTCCCGGCCGACATCAGCGGCTTCACGGCGCCCAGTGCCACCGGCCGCCGGCCGAAGAGCACGTTCAGCGGGGCCACGAAGATGTGCAGGTGCTTGGAGTTCAGCACGAAGACGAGGAACACCAGCATCACGCCGATGTGGAGGATCAGGCCGATACCGATCAGGGCGGTGCTGTCGGGCAGCACCTTGCCGAGCAGGTAGGAGACGAACGCGGCCTTGCCGTAGCCGCGACCGGTGCCCATGTCGCGCGCCTCGACGGCGCCGCGGAACAGGAACAACGTCCACACGACGTTGAAGATCATGAAGAGCGTGAAGTACGCCGGGCCGAGGTGCGACCCGAAGAAGCGTGACCTGCGGCCCAGCTGCCGCGGCTGGTTGCGCAGCCGGATGGCCCAGAACACGGCGATGCCGGCCACTGCCATGACCGCGATGAAGTCCTGCATGAACCCGAGCACCGACCAGTTGCCGAAGACGAACCAGTTCCACTCGGGGTCGCGGGTCAGGAGGACGACGTAGGCCTCGAAGTAGACCGTCGCCAGGATCAGGAACGCCCAGAACACGAAGAAGTGGGCCGCGCCGGGCACGCTCCACTTGAGGAGCTTCCGCTGGCCCAACACCTCGACGAGCTGCGTCCTGGCGGCCGACCCGAGCCGACCCGTGACACCTGCGATCCGGTCGGGAGCCGGCTGGCCGCTGGAGATCACGCGGTAGAGGAACCACACCCGGCGTCCCGCGACCGGCAACGCGATCGCGTTGAGCAGCAGCCCCAAGATGAGTACGGCAGTCACAGTCACTCCCAGTGGTCGGGACGTCGTGGGTGCGTCGGCGCCGACACTACGGGCAAACGCTTTCCACCGTCATGGGCGACCGACCCGGGGATCCTACCCACAGGTAACTTCAGGCTGGCGCCGGAGGTGGCTCGGGTCTCAGCCGGCTCCACCGAGCCTCCGGGTGAGCGTGGCCGCCGATCGGCGCACCTCCTCGGCGAGGGTGCCGGGGTCGTGGTCGGCGTAGGTGACGGCCAACCCCGCCACCGGATGCTGGTTGTGGTCGAGCACCGGGGCCGCGACGCTGGCCAGCCCCGGCGTCACCTCGCCCTCCTCGGTGGCGTACCCGCGACGCCGCGTCTCCGAGAGCACGGCACGGAGGGCGCCCAGGGTGCGCGGACCGGTGCCGTGGCGGTCGACGAAGGCCGACGGGTCGGGGTAGAGCGCCCGGACCTGCGCGGCCGGCAGCGCCGACAGGATCGCGCGTCCGCTCGCGGTGAGATGTGCTGGGAGGCGGACGCCGACATCGGTCACCAGAGGCTGCCGCCCGGGCGCCCGCTCCTCGACGACGTACAGGACGTCGCGGCCGTGGAGCACGGCCAGATGGGCGGTCTGACCGGTGCGGTCCACGAGGTCGGTGAGGAGCCGGCGGCTGATCCGCTGCAGCGGCTCCTGCCGGCTGTAGCCGCTGCCGACCTCGAAGGCTGCGACGCCGAGCCCGTAGCGGTGCTCCTCGGGCAGGTGGACGACGAAGCCCTCCTCGACCATCGCGGTCAACAGGTGGTACGCCGTCGAGCGGGGCAGCGCGCAGGCTCGGGTGATCCGGTCGAGCGGCACCGGGTCCGGTTGGCTGGCCAGGAACCGGAGCACCCGGAGCGCCCTGGTCGCCGCCGGCACCTGACCCATGGCGCGATCGTCCCACGCACGGGCCGGGGTCCGGTCGCGTCAGGTCGTGCGGGTCGGGGGCTCGCCCCCCGACGGCGGCGCGGGCGAGGCCCCGGGCTCGGTCGTCGCCCGGTGGGCACCCGCCTCGTCCCGTGTCGGCGCGCTGGGTGCGCGGTCGGTGGTCTCGTCGTTCCACACGCTCGGCTGGTAGTCCTCGGAGCGGGTGTCGACCTCCGGGTCGAGCCGGTCGGCCTCGCGCAGCTTGTCCTCGT
>JBAUWD010000455.1:0-3129 GCA_049583575.1 Nocardioides sp. | reverse complement strand
GGTCCCGCCGACGAGGCGGCCGGTCCCGCCGACCCCGAGGGCGGCGCCCGGCCCGACGACGCCGACGAGTCCAGCGGGCTCGACGGGGCCGAGCTCCTCCAACAGGCGCTGGGCGCCCAGGTCATCGAAGAGATCCCCCACCAGTGAGAGACGACAGGTGAACCCATGACTCAGAACCCGTTCGACGCCCTCGGCGGCGGTGAGTCCGGCGGCTTCGACCTCCAGGGGCTCCTCGCCCAGGCACAGCAGATGCAGGAGCAGCTCGAGAGCGCCCAGGAGCGGCTGGCCGACGCCCGGGTCGACGGCACGGTCGGCGGCGGGGCGGTCGTCGTGACGGTCAACGGCATGGGCGAGCTCCAGGCCGTCAAGATCAGGCCCGGTGGCTTCGACGGCTCGAGCGACGACGACCTGAGCGACCTCGGCGACCTGATCGTCGCCGCCTACCGCGACGCCAAGGCCCAGGCCGACTCCCTGGCGAGCTCGGCCATCGGCCCCATCCCGGGGGGTGGCCTCCCGGGCCTCCCCGGCCTGGGCGGTTAGGGCGCCCGGGTGTACGAAGGCATCGTCCAGGACCTCATCGACGAGCTCGGCAGGCTCCCCGGTGTGGGACCCAAGGGCGCCCAGCGCATCGCCTTCCACCTGTTGCAGGCCGAGCCCGACGACGTACGCCGGCTGGCCGAGGTGCTCCTCGAGGTCAAGGCGCGGGTGCGGTTCTGCTCGACGTGCTTCAACGTCTCCGAGGACGACCAGTGCCGCATCTGCCGTGACCCGAGACGCGACCAGACCGTGCTGTGCGTGGTCGAGGAGTACAAGGACGTCGTCGCCATCGAGCGCACGAAGGAGTTCCGCGGCCGCTACCACGTCCTCGGCGGCGCGATCTCCCCGATCGACGGCATCGGCCCCGACCAGCTCCACATCGCCGAGCTGCTCAAGCGGCTGGCCGACGGCACCATCACCGAGGTGATCCTGGCGACCGACCCCAACCTCGAGGGCGAGGCGACCGCCACCTACCTCACCCGTATGCTCAGACCTCTGGGACTACGCATCACCCGCCTGGCGAGCGGGTTGCCCGTCGGCGGCGACCTCGAGTACGCCGACGAGGTCACCCTCGGCCGGGCGTTCGCAGGAAGGCGGATGGCCGAATGACCGAGCGCACCACCGACGAGCTCATCGCGGCGGCCACCCATCTGCCTCCGATCGAGCCGGGCGACGAGTTCGCAGCGCAGATCGCCGACCAGGTCGAGAGCTTCCTGATCGCGCTGCGTGCCGTGGCGACCGAGGGCGACGCCGGCCGCGGCATCTCGCTGCTGCTGCTCGAGATCAGCCAGATCCTGCTCGCCGGCGCGCGCCTGGGTGCGCAGGTCGACTTCACGCCCGAGGAGGACTACCAGCCCGACGTCGGCCCCGACGCCGACCTCGACGGGCTGCGCCTGCGGCTGGCCGACCTGTTCGGCAACATCGACACCTACAGCTTCGTCTTCGATCCCTACGACCCCGAACAGGTCAACAGCCAGCTGTCCGACGACCTCACCAGCATCGCCAGCGACCTCGAGCACGGCCTGCGCCACTTCCGGCTCGGCAACACCGCCGAGGCACTCTGGTGGTGGCAGTTCTCCTACGTCTCCTCGTGGGGCAACCTCGCCGGCGCCGTGGTCAACGCGCTCCTCTCGGTGGTCGCCCACGACCGCCTCGACGTCGAGTTCACCGGTGAGAACGACCAGGTCGCCGCGGCGAATGAGATGTTGGAGAGCCCGCCCGACAGCCCCCGATAGACTCGAGGTCGCCTCCGCGCAGCGCCGCGCGCCGGGCGCCGTACCCGTCTCCGACCCCCTATCGAGGACCTGACCGTGGGCATTGTCGTGCAGAAGTACGGCGGCTCCTCGGTGGCCGATGCCGCCGGCATCGGGCGCGTCGCCGGCCGGATCGTCGACACCCGCCGGGCCGGCCACGACGTCGTGGTCGTGGTCTCCGCGATGGGCGACACCACCGACGAGCTCCGCGACCTCGCCGAGCAGGTCAGTCCCGAGCCGCCGCCGCGCGAGCTCGACATGCTGCTCACCGCGGGCGAGCGCATCTCGATGGCGCTGCTGGCGATGGCGATCGCCGAGCTCGGCCACAAGGCCCAGTCGTTCACGGGCTCCCAGGCGGGCGTGATCACCGACTCCGCGCACGGCCGGGCCAAGATCATCGACATCACCCCGGGACGCATCGAGAACGCGATCCGCCAGGGCGCGATCGCGATCGTCGCCGGCTTCCAGGGCGTCTCGCAGGACACCAAGGACATCACCACGCTCGGCCGGGGAGCCTCCGACACCACCGCGGTCGCGCTCGCGGCGGCGCTCGGGGCCGAGGTGTGCGAGATCTACAGCGACGTCGACGGCGTCTTCAGCGCCGACCCTCGGCTGGTGCCCACCGCCCGCAAGCTCGACCGGGTGTCCACCGAGGAGATGCTCGAGATGGCGGCGTCGGGGGCCAAGATCCTGCACCTGCGCTGCGTCGAGTACGCCCGCCGCTACAGCATCCCGATCCACGTCCGCTCCTCCTTCTCCCGGAAGGAGGGCACCTGGATCGTGCCCGATCCCCAGGAGGGAGCAACCGACATGGAGCAGGCGATCATCGCCGGCATCGCCCACGACCGGAGCGAGGCCAAGATCACCGTGGTCGGCGTACCCGACAAGGTCGGCGAGGCCGCCCGCATCTTCGAGGCGCTCGCCGAGGTCGAGATCAACATCGACATGGTGGTGCAGAACATCTCAGCGGCCGCGACCGGCCTGACCGACATCTCGTTCACGCTGCCGCGCGACGACGGCCAGAAGGCGATGGCGGCGCTGGCGAGGCTGCAGGGCGACGTGGGCTACGACCGCCTCATGTACGACGACGAGATCGGCAAGGTCTCCCTGATCGGCGCGGGCATGCGGTCCCACCCCGGCATCACCGCGAAGTTCTTCGCCGCCCTGGCCAACGCCGGCGTCAACATCGAGATGATCTCCACCTCCGAGATCCGGATCTCCGTGATCGTCGACGAGGGCGAGGTCGCGGCTGCGGTCCAGGCCGCACATACCGCGTTCGACCTCGACAGCGCCGAGGTCGAGGCGGTCGTCTACGGCGGGACCGGTCGATGAACCACTC
>JBAUWD010000454.1:0-5758 GCA_049583575.1 Nocardioides sp. | reverse complement strand
GTCGGGCCGTCAGCGCCCGGACCGCCCAGGGCGCGCGGGGCGCGCCCCGCGGCTGGCGCAGCCGGAGCTCGTGTCCGATCACACCCAAGGCCAGGAAGATCGGCAGGATCGCGAGGTTGTCGGCGCTGTAGACGATCATCGTGACCAGGTGCATGACCAGGATCGCCGACGCCATGGTGACGTCGGGTCCTCGGATCCGTGAGGCCCGCAGCAGCATCAGCAGCACGAACCCGATGTAGAACGCGCCTCCGACGTACCCCGTGGTGAACGTGACCAGGTACAGCTGCCCCTGGGTGCCGAACGACGGCGGGCTGCATCGGGGGCAGCTCGACGTCGCCCCCCCGGCGATGGACACCAGGCTCCCCTGCACGTTGCGAGCCGTGCCGTATCCGACCACCGGCGACGCCAGGGTGCTGGTGAACCCGCGTGTGGCCAGCTCGACGCGGCCCTGGTTGCTGTTGTGGTCCGAGGCGAGCCGGGCACTGATGACTCCACTGAGCGGGGTCACGGCGAGCAGCACCGCGGCCACGGCGATGGCGCCGACCGTCCCGATCAGCAACCCGGCCTGTCGCTCGAAGGCCAGCCGGATGACCACCGTGACGACGGCCGCGGCGAGCGCGAGCCAGAGCCCACGGTTCAGCGAGGTGATGACCGGGACCACCGACAACGCGAGGACCACGACGCCCACCGCGCGGCGGCGATGCGACGGCGACCCGATCCAGGAACGGACGAAGCACGGCAGGAAGCAGGCGAAGTTCAGCCCCCACACGTTGGCGAAGGGGAACGGCGCGCTGGGGCGGGCCGAGCCGGTGAGCAGCACGTGCTCGACGAGGTTGGGGTGGATCAGCGAGTGGACGTAGGCGTTCCCGGTCAGTCCGTAGGGGAGCGCGAGCTCGATCAGCGACGGGAAGTCGACGCTGGGCAGCAGGGTGCCGAGCAGGCCGCCCGCCACGATCCACACGAACATCCAGCCGAAGGCGGTGAGCACCCGGTGGAACGTCGCGCGGTCGCGGATGTTGACGACGTACAGCAGGACGACGGTGGCGAGGAGGTAGTAGAAGAGCCGCAGACCCCAGGTGAGGTAGCGGTTGGGGTTGAGTCCCTCGACGGCGAGGGGCGCGTTCGACTGGACCACGAGGATGCCGAGACCCGCCCACACCACGAACAGCAGCCACAGCGAGAAGCCCGGCGGCAGCCGGATCGGACGCCGCCGGAGCTCGAGCGCCAGGGACACCGTGACGAACAGGAGGGCGAACGGCACCACGCCGAGCAGCCACCAGACCGGGTAGCCGATCAGCAGCAGGCCGAGCTGCCAGCCCGGCCGCCTGGTCATCCGGGTCAGCATGCCGACCCCGTGGTTGGATGACGTCCGACGGCACGCGCGGAGGAACCACGATGAGCGACTCGGACCACCCACCTGCCATCCCCGGCGACCGCCTGGTGTTCGTCGGTGGTCTGCACCGCAGTGGTACGACGCCGCTGTCGCGGGCGCTCGCGGCCCACCCCGAGGTCAGCGGCCTGACGGGCACCGGGGTGCCGGAGGACGAGGGGCAGCACCTGCAGGACGTCTACCCCCGGCTGCGCACCCTCGGCGGCATGGGCACGTTCGCGCGCAACCCTCGCGCCCACCTGACCGATAGCTCCGAGCTCGTCTCGCCCGAGAACGCGGCCAGGCTGCTGGCGTCGCTGACGCCGTACTGGGACCTCGACCGTCGGCTGCTGCTGGAGAAGTCGCCGGCGAACCTCGTCATGGGCAGGTTCCTGCAGGCGCTCTTCCCCGGCTCGGCGCTCGTGGTCGTCGTCCGCAACCCGGTCGTGTCGGCACTGGCCCTGGAGAAGTGGAACCCGTTGCTGGTGGCCCGCAACGGTCGGCGTCGGACGACGCTCGTGGGCCGGGTCGAGAACTGGGCGCGCGCCCACGAGACGCTGCGCGACGACCTGCCCCACCTGCGGCGTGTGCACGTGCTGCGGTATGAGGACCTGGTCTCGCGGCCGGACGAGGAGCTCGCCTGCATCGCGGCGTTGCTGGGACTCTCGACGCCGGTCGACGGGTCGTCGATCAGCTCGGGTCGTAGCGACACGTACGCCGAGCGCTGGGCCGCGATGGCCACCGGGAGCCCCTGGCGACGCCGCATCCGGCGACGCATCGTCGCGAGCTACGCCGACGACATGCTGGCGTTCGGGTACGACCCCGAGACCCTGGCCGCCGATCCCCTCTGGCGTCCCCCCATGACGCAGACCCATCCCGACGCCTAGATGCCGTGCCCGCGGCGGTTGAGGGCCGTGGAGACGCGCTGCCAGCTCACGACGCGCGCCGTGACGGCCAGCGCGATCCACGCACGTGGCTCCCGCCAGCGGGTGCGGATCGAGCGGCGTGCCCAGCGCAGGGCGTCTCGCCGCTGGCCGAGGGCCGCACAGCCGAACGCCAGCTTGCCGTACATCAGCGCCGCGCCAACGGGGTCGGCCGCGATCTCCGGGTAGTGCTCGAGCATCCACGCGTGGGCGGCGTTGCGGTCGCTCCACTGCTCGGAGAAGTACGACGACGCTCCCCAGGTCACCTCGACGAGCGGCTCGTCGACGTGCACGATCGGGCGTCGCGCCGACGCGCGGATCAGCAGGTCCCAGTCCTCGGCCATGCTGCGCGGCAGGGTCTCGTCCACGAGGCCGATGCCGTCGACCAGGGCCGCGCGTCGGATGAGGAACGACGAGGAGTGCAGCATCGCCATCCGCGATCGGATCAGGGCGACGTGGTCGACGCGGTCGCGGCCGGCCAGCCGCACGCTGCGCTCGCCGCGGTAGTCGACCGTCATCGCGGTCGTGACGAACTCCGACTCGGGTGCCGCGTCGAGCGCGGCCACCTGGGCCTCGAGCTTGCCGGGGAGCCAGACGTCGTCGTCGTCGCAGAAGGCGATCAGGGGTGCGGACGCGGCGAGGATGCCGGTGTTGCGGCTGCCGGCCAGTCCCGGGGTGCGGTCGTTCTTGAGCACCCGGACCGAGCGCCCGGCCGTCTCCTGCTCGAGCGACATGTCGGGGTCCGCCCGGTCGAACACCACCAGGACGTCGACCGCGCCGGGGTACTGCTGGTCGAGCACCGACCGCACGGCACGGCGTACCAGCTCGGGGCGGTTGTGCGTGGGCACGACGACCGTGACCGACGGACGACCCGCATCCTCTGCTCGACCCACAGCACTGACTGTCTCAGACTCGGGCACGACTGTCTCAGACTCGGGCATGTGGTGTGCTCCCGACCCGATCGGTCGCGCCGACCACGAAGCGGAGAGGAGGTGCGCAGGCTCGAGAGACGTCCCCAGTCGCCATGGCTCCCCCTAGCCGAGCGGCGCGCTCGAGCGCACCTTCCTACGGGCGGCGATGTTACGGGCCGGGTCGAAGGGGCCGACTCGCCCAATTTGAGTAACGCCACACCCGTGCCGCGCCAGATCCTCGATTTCAGCGACGCCACCCATCCCGTGGGCGGCCTACGTTCGTGGCGAGGGAACGGCAAGGGGGGACCACGATGACGCAGCAGCGCGAGCTGCTCGACCTGCGCGAACGCCTGCCTTCGGCGCGCCCGGTCGTGCGTCGGGACCGCCCGTCCTGGCCGGTCCCGACGGCGCCGCCGGACCTCGTGGTGGTGCCGACCGGCGAGCCCGGGGCGGAGTCCTGGATCCGACCGGGGCGCACCCTCCTGGTGGCCTCCACAGGTGGGCATCTCGACGAGCTCTACCAGCTGCGCAAGCGCTTCCGGCCGGTGCTCGACCAGGTCGAGTGGGCCACGTTCGACACGCCACAGGCCCGCCAGCTGCTCGCCGACGAGGTCGTGCACTACGTGCCGTTCGCCAAGTCGCGCGACGCCAAGGGCGCCCTGCTCGACGGCGTCGAGGCCATCCGCCTTCTCGGCAGCCATCGCTTCGTGCGGGTGATCTCCACCGGCGCGGCCGTCGCCGTACCGTTCCTGGGCCTGGCGAGGGGCAACAAGCTCGCCGCCCACTACATCGAGAGCGCGGCCCGCAGCGAGGGCCTCAGCCTCTCCGGGCAGATGGTGGCCAAGCTGCCCGGGGTCCGGATGTACGGCCAGTACCCCTCGTGGACCTCGGGGCGGGTCCAGTTCCGGGGCTCGGTCTTCGACGGCTTCACGCAGGGGGCTCCGCGCCCGGTCGGGCCGCTCGACAAGGTGGTGGTCACGTTCGGGACGCAGCGTGACTTCGGCTTCCGTCGCGCCCTCGAGGCGCTGGTGCGCGTGCTGCCCGAGCTCTGCTCGCCCTCCGTCGAGATCCTCTGGCAGACCGGTTCGACCGACACCTCCGGACTGCCGGTCGAGGGAGTCGCGGAGGTCTCGCGCGGAGAGCTCCAGCAGGCGATGTCCGAGGCCGACCTCGTCGTCAGCCACTCGGGCGTCGGGACCGCTCTGATGGCGCTCGAGCAGGGCAGGTGCCCGCTGTTGATGCCCCGCCGCCACTCGTTCGCCGAGCACGCCGACGACCACCAGCAGCTGATCGCCGAGGAGCTCGGCCGGCGCGGGCTGGCCATCTGGGCCGACCCCGGTGACCTGACCACCGGTGACATCGAGGTGGCGGCGCGGATGCGGGCGGTCGGCTCGGCCGAGCCCCCGCCGTTCCTGTTGCAGCCGGACTGACGGTCGGGCGGCGTCCGAGACCGGATCGGTCCTCGGGTCCGCGACATTTTGCGTAAAGACTTGCGGTCCGGGCTGTCAGGGAGCAGCTCCGTACCGCAAGATGGGGGAGAGGCCGGATCCGACTCGGGGGAGTCGATGCAGATCCGGCTCATGGGGCGAGGCCTTCGGGTCTCGATGGGGGATGGTCTTTCGTGGAGTTCGCTCTCTCGTCGCACGGTCGGTCGACGCCGGCCCTGCGCGCCGTACCCGATGTGGCGCCGCACGCGATGCCCCCGGCCGGGCCGCGACCGAGCCGCCGGGCGGTCGTCAGGTCTCAGGTGTGGGGGGTCCGCATGTCTGTTCCCGAGCCGGCTCCGACGCGGGTCCAAGAGTCCGCACCGGACGGCACCGTGACGGTGACGGGTGTCTCCGAGGTGCTCCCGCTGCCCGGTCGCGCCGACGGCCGGTGCTACCGGATCGCCCTCGACATCTCGTGTGCGCCGGTGGACGGTGCCCTCCCGACCGTGGTCGGGATGGAGCTCGGCGGCACGTCGGCCAACATGATGCCCCGGCGCACCACGCTCCGCCCCGGCGACCAGCACCTCACGATGGTGGTGAGCGGTCCCGCCGCCGAGCAGCGGCTGACGCTGCTGTACGAGCTCGACGGGGCCCGGCACCGCGCGTCAGTGGAGCTCGCCGCACGCTCGGCGTGAGGGCTACGGGCGGCCCTCACGGTACGCCGCCCTAGGCTTCCTCCGTGACGACTACGCCCGACCCCTCGGACCTCGACGACCACGCCCTCTCCGCCTGGCTGGCCACGACGGCCGGGACCCGCCTCCTCGAGGTGCGCAAGCAGGGGCTGGCCGGCCGCGAGCTCAAGGACGCCGGCGACCGCGCCGCGCAGGACCTCCTCGCCCGGCTGCTCGCCGAGCATCGCCCCGCGGACTCCGTGCTCTCGGAGGAGGCCGCCGACGACAAGACCCGGCTCAGCGCCCGCCGGGTCTGGATCGTCGACCCGCTCGACGGGACCCGTGAGTTCTCCGAGCCGCCGCGTGACGACTGGGCCGTCCACGTCGCCCTCTGGGAGGACGGCGAGCTGACGGCCGGGGCCGTCGCCCAGCCCGCCATCGGCGAGACCTTCCACAC
>JBAUWD010000453.1:0-1794 GCA_049583575.1 Nocardioides sp. | reverse complement strand
GCCCGGGGCGGCCTCGACCGCCTCGCGGCGCACGCGCGCGCCGTACTGGGCGAGCTCGCGCAGGCGTCCGTCCGCCGAGGCCAGGGCGCCCTCGTCATCCAGCCGGGACTCGTCGAACCAGGTCGGCATGGTCTCTCAGCCCGGCCGGCGTGCCTCGTCGACCAGCAGGACCGGGATGTCGTCGCGCACCGGGTAGGCGAGCCCGCACTCCGCGCACACGAGCTCCTCCCCGACGGCTTCGAGCCTCCCGTGGCAGTCGGGGCACACGATGATCTCCAGCAGGGTCGGGTCGAGGTTCATGCGCTGCTCCTGATCAGGGTGAGGACATCGTCGCGCACCCGCGACATGGTCGCGTCGTCGGCGCCCTCGACGTTGAGGCGCAGCAACGGCTCGGTGTTGGAGGGCCGGAGGTTGAACCACCAGTCCGGGGTCGAGACCGTCAGCCCGTCGAGGTGGTCGACGGATGCTCCCGGCGTGTCGGCGTACGCCGCCTCGACCGTGGCGAGAGTGGCGGACGGGTCGGCCACCTCGGAGTTGATCTCGCCGCTGAGGCGGTAGCGCTGGAAGTCGTCGAGGAGCTCGGAGAGCGGCCCGTCGGCGGCGGCGAGCGCTGCCAGGGTGTGCAGCGCGGCCAGCATCCCCGAGTCGGCCCGCCAGAAGTCGCGGAAGTAGAAGTGCCCGCTGTGCTCGCCACCGAACACCGCGCCGGTCTCGGCCATCGTCGCCTTGATGTAGGAGTGGCCGACGCGGGTCCGCACCGGCGTGCCGCCGAGCCGGAGGACGAGCTCCGGCACGAACCGGCTGGTGATCAGGTTGTGGATCACGCGGGCGCCGGGCTGCTTGGCCAGCTCACGTGCCGCCATCAGCGCGGTCAGGGTCGACGGCGAGACGGCGTGGCCGAGCTCGTCGACGACGAAGCACCGGTCGGCGTCACCGTCGAAGGCCAGGCCCAGGTCGGCGTGCTCCGCCACGACGCGCTTCTGCAGGTCCACGAGGTTGTCCGGGTCGATCGGGTTCGCCTCGTGGTGGGGGAAGGTGCCGTCGAGCTCGAAGTACATCGGCACCAGCTCGACCCCGTCGCCGATGCGGTCGAAGACTGCGGGGGCGGTGAGCCCGGCCATGCCGTTGCCGGCGTCGACGACGACCTTGAGCCGGCGACCCTTGACCGGTGCGAGCGACAGCAGGTGAGCGGCGTACGCGTCGAGCACGTCGTGCTGGGAGATGCTGCCGGGCCGGGCAGCCGGCGGGGGCTCCGGTCCCGAGACCGCGTCGCGGATCTCGTGCAGGCCGGTGTCGGCACCGATCGGCTGGGCGCCGGCACGGCACATCTTGATGCCGTTGTAGCGCGCCGGGTTGTGGCTCGCGGTGAACATCACGCCGGGCTGGCCGAGGTGGCCGGACGCGAAGTAGAGCTGGTCGGTGGAGGCCAGGCCGATCATGACCACGTCTGCTCCGGCGGTCGCGACGCCGTCGGCGAACGCGGCGGCCAGTGCCGGCGAGCTCGGGCGCATGTCGTGGCCGATCACCACCGTCTCGGCGCCGACGACCTGCACGAACGCCGCACCCGTCCGCCGTGCCAGCACCTCGTCGAGCTGGTCGGGTACGACGCCGCGCACGTCGTACGCGAGGAAGACGGCGCGCGTGTTCGCGGGGTCGGTCGTGCTCACGGATGGAGCCTAACCACCGGCCTCGGCTGCCCGGACGGTCACTCGGAGACGAGCCGCCTCAGGTGGCCGCGCCGGGTGGTCTCACGACCGGCCCCGGACGGAAGCGGCTCGCCGGGCGACCGGGTGG
>JBAUWD010000452.1:0-1656 GCA_049583575.1 Nocardioides sp. | reverse complement strand
CCGGTCGACGGGGGTCGGGAGCAGCCACGACGCGACCGCCGGAGACACGAACACCGGCCCGACGAGCCGGGCCAGGGTCAGGAGCACGACGACCGCGCCGCCCGCGACGAGCCAGGGCAGCATGGCGCGCGCTCCCTGGCAGCCGGCCGAGACACAGGCCCGGTCGGACTCCCGTGAGAGGTTGACCAGCACGCTGACCACCATCGAACCGAGCACGAGTACGGCGAAGACCGCGACGTAGAGCTCCTCGAAGACCTCCGACAGCGTCGCGGTGGCGCGTTGCCGGCGCCAGCCCCGGAGCTCGGCCCGCAGCTCGCGGACGGGAGGCGTGCTCAGCGGCTCTCCCCGAGATCGATCACCTGGTCGGCCACGGCCGCGACCAGCTCCTCGTCGTGGCTCGCCATGAGCACGGCGAGCCCGGCCTGCTTCGCCGCGGTGAGCCGGCGCACCAGCCAGGCCCGACCCTCGTGGTCGAGGCGTGCCTCCGGCTCGTCGAGGACCATCAGGCGCGCGGGGCGCACGAGCGCGGTCGCCAGGCCGAGGCGGCGCCGCTGGCCCGACGACAGCGACCCGGGCAGCTGGTCCGCCTGGTCGGACAGCCCCAGGTCGGCCAGGACCCGGTCGACCTCGTCCTCCGCGTGCTCGACGCCGTGCGCCTTGGCCAGCAGGTCGAGATGCTCGACCACACTCAGGTCGGGGAAGAAGTCGAGGTCGTCCATGACCACGGCGACGCCGGCCCGCACGCGCGGCGACGTCTCGTCGTACGGCGCGCCGTCGAGGCTGACCGACCCGCTGGTCGGTGCGTCGCTGCCGACGATGCACCGCAGGGCGGTCGACTTGCCGATCCCGTTGGGGCCGACCAGCGCGACCGCGCGGCCGGTGTCGACGTCGACGTCGAGGCCCTGGAGCACCGTGACCCGGCCGAAGGTCCGGGTGAGGTCACGCACCTCCAACAGCGCCACGCGTGGCTCCCTTCCGCCGCTGCGTTCGTACCATGGTGCCGTGGACTACGTCTTCCTCAAGGGACACGGCACGGAGAACGACTTCGTGCTGCTCCCCGATCATGACGGGTCGGTCCATGGCGGGCTTCCCGCGGCTCGCGTCCGGGCGCTCTGCGACCGTCGCGCCGGCATCGGCGGCGACGGCGTCCTCCGGGTCGTCCGGACCGGTGCCCATCCGTCGGTCCGGCCCTCCGAGGTGGTCGAGCCGGTCGAGACCCCGGAGTGGTTCATGGACTACCGCAACGCGGACGGCTCGCTGGCCGAGATGTGCGGCAACGGCATCCGGGTCTTCGCACTGCACCTGGTCGAGGAGGGACTCGTGCCGGCCGACCAGCCGGTCCGCATCGCCACCCGCGCCGGCGTGCGGACGGTGACCCGCGACGGCGACGCCTGGTCGGTCGACATGGGCGTCGCGGGCATCCTCGGCGAGACCAAGATCGGCGTCGCCGAGCGCTCCTGGCCGGCGGTCCACGTCGACGTCGGCAACCCGCACGCGGTCGTCCTCGTCGACGACCTGGCCGAGGCCGGGTCCCTGGCCGAGGAGCCGTCGTACGACGAGGGGCTGTTCCCCGAGGGGGTGAACGTCGAGTTCGTGGTACGCCGTGGGGCCGGCCACGTCGCGATGCGCGTGCACGAGCGCGGGTCGGGCGAGACC
>JBAUWD010000451.1:0-13384 GCA_049583575.1 Nocardioides sp. | reverse complement strand
GCCAGCAGCCGCTCCGCGAAGGACGCGAAGCCGACCGAGCCGCACACGTAGGCGCGCTCGACGCCGGCGGTCAACGGCAGGACCTCGGACGGGTACGGGGGAGCCGCGACGCGGGGCCCGAGGTTCTCCCGGGTCAGCGCCACGAACGCACCGCCGTCGAGCAGCTCGCGGGAGTAGGGCAGCTCCTCCAGCGTCCGGCCGACGGCGACGACCCGCAGCCGGTGCGCCAGCCCCAGGCGCACGGCGTACCGCTGCATCGAGACGAGGGGTACGACGCCCGAGCCACCGGCGATCGCGATCGCGGTGGGTTCTCCGGTCCAGGTGAACCAGCCGCCGATGGGCCCGCGGATCTCGAGGACGTCGTCGACCCTGGCCTCGTCGTGGAGGAAGCCGGACACCTCACCGCCCGGCAGGCACTCGACCATCAGCTCGAGCAGCGGGTCGGCCGGGTCGGACGCGATGGAGTAGGACCGCTGGGCGGTGTAGCCGTCCTCGGCCCGCAGCCGCAGGATGCAGTGCTGGCCCGGAAGGTGCTCCATGCGCTCGGCCGGCTCGAGCCGGAGACGCACGAGGCGGTCGGCGATCCGCACGACCTCGGCCACCCGGCCCGTGGTCCAGCCGGTCGACCGGAACGCGCGCTCGCCGCTCGGGACGGCGCTCACGGGTCGCCCTGGTAACGCTGCTCGAGCCAGGGGTCTCCCCGGTCGTGGTAGCCGTTCTGCTCCCAGAACCCGGGCCGGTCGTGGGCCATCAGCTCCAGCCGGGTGACCCACTTCGCGGACTTCCAGAAGTACAGGTGCGGCACCAGCAGCCGCGCCGGGCCGCCGTGGTCGACCGGCAGCGGCCTGCCGTCGTACTCCCAGACCACCCAGGCTCTGCCGTCGGTGACGTCCGCGAGCGGCAGGTTGGTCGTGTAGCCGGTGGTCGAGTGCGCCATGACGTACGCCGCGTCGCCGGTGGGCCGCGCGGCCGCCAGCAGGGTGTCGACGCTGACGCCCGCGAAGGTCGTGTCGAGCTTCGACCAGGTCGTCACGCAGTGGATGTCGCCGAAGTACGTCGACCCCGGCAGCGCGTGCAGCTCGCGCCAGGTCCAGGTCGTGGGGGAGTCCACCAGGCCGTCGACGGTCATCGTCCACTTCTCGGGGACCAGACGGGGAGTCACCTCGGCGGTCAGCGTCGGCCAGTCCGTGCCCACGTCGTACTGTCCCGGCGGCAGACGTCCGGGCCGTTCGGCGCGGGGTCGGCCGGTGAAGCCCCGCGTCGGCCGGAAGCGGCTCACCATCGTCTCCTCGGGCCGGCGGCCATGGAGCGAGCCTAGGGCCCGGTCGGCACGGGGTCGTTGCAGGCCGATCCCTGGCAGTCCACGTGGGCCGCGTACCACGCCTCGAGGAGCGCCTGGGGGCTCTGCGGCGCCGGGTGCGCGGAGTAGGCGTTGTCGAGCTGCCAGGGGTCGGTGCTCCGGTCGTAGAACTCGTGGTCGCCGGTCTGGTAGCTGACGAAGGAGTAGGGGCCCCAGACTGCCCCGGAGTAGAACCGCCCGATCGGGTCGGTGGGGAGGTCCGCCGCGTGCGGGTACTGGACCTGTGACCCCTCGATCTCGACCGGTCGACGCGCGAACGCCTCCGGGTGGGCCAGCACGTCCTGGAGGGCGAGGCCGTCGGCACCGTGGGCCCGGGTGACGCCGGCAGCGCGCCGGACGGTCGCCGTGACGTCGGCGAGGCTCACCGTCTGGTCGGCCCGGATCCCACCCCGGAAGCCCGGTCCCCGCACCACGAGCGGCACGTGGACGGACTCGTCGTACGCCTTGTTCTTGTCGGCCAGGTCGTGCTCGCGCAGCATGAAGCCGTTGTCGGAGGTGAAGACGACGATCGTCCGCTTCTCCTCGTGCAGGTCACGGAGCGTGGCGACGAGGTGACGGACCGTGTCGTTCACGCTCTCGAGCGCTTCGACCCGGTGCATCTCGAGGGCCAGAGGGTAGGACCGTGGTCCGACGCGCGCGACGTAGTCCTGAAGCCAGCCGGGCTTGTCGGACACGTCGAGCTCGCCGACCGACGGCGCGACGGCGAGACGGGACGGGTCGAAGTCTCGATGGATGCGCTGCGCCCGCGGCAGCGAGTTGCCGCCCACCACCAGAGGCTTGGCCTTGTGCGGCGCCAGGGCGCTGTAGAGGACGAAGAAGGGCCGGTCGCCCGACGACCAGTCCCGCAGCCGGGAGAGCAGCAGCCGGCGGGTGTAGATCTCGCGGTACCGACCATCGGTGTGGAGCCTGCCGTTGATGGCGAATCTGCTGGAGCGGTAGTCGTAGATGTCGTGCACGGGTACGGCGAAGTACGACCAGCCGGGCTGGTCGGAGGTGTGCGATGGCGGGAACCCGTTCAGGTACTTGCCGATCCAGGCAGTCCGGTAACCCTGGTGGTCGAGCCACCGCGGCAGGAGGCGTCGGATGTCGTTGTGGGCGGCGAACGTCGAGTAGCCGCCATGGTTGGAGGGGTTGTTGCCGAGGGTCAGATGGTTGTGGGCGAGCTTGCCGGTGAGCAGCGTCGCGCGAGCGGGACAGCAGATGGAGTCCGCGCTGAGCGCTCGGGTGAAGGTCACGCCCGACCGCTGCAGCCGGCGCACGGCGGGGAGGAGGCGCAGCTCGTCGGCACGCATGTCGTCGGTCAGGACGACGATGACGTTCGGCCTGGGTCCGCCGGCCGCAGCCGGGGCCGGCGACTCGAGGTGCCCGACCGGCGGCCGGGCGGTGACGAGCGACGTGAGGAGGGCGGCGCCGGCCAGGGCCGCGGTGGGCAGGGTGGTTCTCCCCAACGGCATGCGGTCGGTTCTACCAGAGCCTCGCGTCGGGCGTCGTCCACCCGACTGCGTCGGCGTTGTTGGGCGTGCAGGTCATCGCTGAACGGGCGTCAGTCTGCAGCCGGCTGCTCGGGCTCCTTGCACGTCGGACGGGAAGACCCAGGGAAGTACGTGGGTTCCTTCCGTCCCCTTGCAGTGGGCGAGAAGCCCCGCGACCGGACGCGAGGCGGCTGTCGGCAGGTTCACCGTGAACAGCGGGGTGAACGCGAGGAAGTGTGCGGCACTCGACGCGCCCGTGGGGTCGTTCGGCGTGATGGCGTTCGGCACGATGATGTAGAAGTCGAACTCCCGCTGGTCGTTCGTGGTCGCACCTTGCCAGGTGACAGCCTCGTTCGACGAAGCGGCGTCCTCGCACTGAGGGCCGTCGGAGAACGGCAGAGCCCACCAGGCGGGAGGCGGCAGGACGTTGATGTTCCCGCCGGAGTCGAGCACGAAGGCCGCCCCGAGGGCCACACCGATGGTCGTCGGCAACGCCGTCGTCACCGAGCCCAGCGCCCGCACCCTCACGGCCAGAGCCCGGTCCATGGAGTAGCCGAAGGTGCTCAGCTGCGAGGCGCAGATGCTCTGCACGTCCGCAGGCAGGCTGGATGCCACCACGGGCGTGTAGGCATCCAGGACGAACGATGCCTGGTCCCCCGTCTGTGCCCTGGCGTGGAACTGGGCGTCCGAGAGCGACTGGTCGGTCTGCTGGGACGATGAGGTCTGCGACGTCGGGTCGGTGGGTCCGGAGCTCCGACCGGGATCGCTCGACGTCGATGGGGCGTCAGCCGCTGAGCCGGACTCCGATCCGGAGGAGCCGCAGGCAGAACAGGCAAGAGCCAGCAGCGTGGCAGCGAACACAAGTCGGACTCGGTGAGTCATCCATTCCCCCGGTTGACGACGACAAGCATCGGAACCGTACCGCGGCACTCTCCCGGAGACTCGTGAATGCCACGTCTGCGTGCCTCTCGCCGAGAAGACAACGATGGGGAGGACCGAAGGGCGGCGCCCTCCCGCCCGGGACCAGCCGTGGCGGTCGCCGGTCGCTACCAGCCGCGCTCGCGCCACTCGTCGAGGTGGGGGCGCTCGGTGCCGAGGGTCGAGTCGTTGCCGTGGCCGGGGTAGAACCACGTGTCGTCGGGCAGCGTGCCGAAGAGCTTGGTCGACACGTCGTCGATCAGCTGCGTGAAGCGCTCGGAGTCGCCCTGCGTGTTGCCGACGCCGCCGGGGAAGAGCGAGTCGCCGGTGAACAGGTGCGGGTGGCCGGTCGGGTCGTCGTACAGCAGGCAGATGGAGCCGGGGGTGTGGCCGGAGACCCGGATGACCTGCAGCGTGCACGTGCCGACCGCGACGGTGTCGCCGTCCTCGACCGCGCGGTCGACGGGCACTCCGGTCTGCTCGGTGATCGCCTCGGCGTCGGGAGCGCCGGCCACGACGGTGGCGCCGGTCGCCCGGACGACCGCGGGCAGGCCGCGGTGGTGGTCCCAGTGCTGGTGGGTCGTGACCACCGCGGTCAGACCCGCGTCGCCGATCAGCTCGAGCAGCCGGTCGGGCTCGTCGGCGGCATCGATGAGGACCTGGTCGCCGGTGTCGGTGCAGCGCAGCAGGTAGCAGTTGTTGTGCATCTGTGGATCCACCGCGAGCTTGGTGATCTCCAGGGCTCCCGCCGTACGACGGTCGGGCTCGCCGCCGGGGGACACCTCGCCGGTGTAGCTCCCGGTGCTCTCCATGGTCACCACGCTCCGATCTGGGGGAGGTCGCCCTGCGAGCAGGACAGGGTCTGCGGCGCCGGACGGCCGGTCAGCCACCAGCCGAGGTCGGCCGTGGGGCCGGTGACGACGGCGACGGGGTACTCCGCGTCGTTCTCACCGAGCAGCCAGGTGCGCTCGGAGTCGAGCGGCTTGACCTCGAACGGCGCGGCCGCGCGCAGCCGCTTCGCCATCGCGTCGACCAGGTGCTCGGCGAACGCGAGCGGCCAGTCGGTTCGCGCGTACCCCTGGTCGAGGTCGACGTGATGGATCTCCACCTCGCGCAGGCGCATCCCCGGGATGGACCTGGTCGCGATCGAGCGTCCGCCCGGCGTGCGCTCGATCCGGCCCGCCCAGGCCGCCTCGGGCAGGGCGACCGTCGCGTCGTTGAGCAGCGTGATCCCCGCCAGGAGCCGGGACCGGATCACGTCGTGCGCCTGGTCCGCGAGGGCGGCGATGTCGGCGTCGCGCTGCTCGTCGGAGTCGTACATGGCCCGCGGCTCGTCGTCGTCGGCGACCGCTCCGTGCAGGGCACGCGCCAGCGCCTCCGCGTTGAGCGCCAGGTGCGCCACGACGTCCGCGCGGCTCCAGTCGGGAAGGGCGGAGGGCCCCGTCCAGTCGTCGCCGTGCAGCCCGTCCACGGTGCGGACCAGGCGGCTGTTGGCGTGTCCGAGCAGGTCGAAAGCCCACTGCTGGTCCGTCGTCATGCCGCCATTCAACACCCCTCGCCCCGCGGGTCGAGAGCGGGCGGAGCGCCGGTCGGCCACCGCCCCCGCGCCCCGTAGGATCGGAGTGTCGGTGCCGCGTGGCACGCTTGCGCTGACCGCCTGCGTGAACGAACATGTGTTCGAACGCAGCGATCCACACGCCCGAGACGCAGTGACCGAAGACGACCAGCCGAGGAAGCCAGTGGCCGACCAGCTCATCATCCGGGGAGCCCGGGAGCACAACCTCAAGGACATCTCGCTCGACCTCCCGCGCGACTCGCTGATCGTCTTCACGGGGCTCTCCGGCTCGGGCAAGTCCAGCCTGGCGTTCGACACCATCTTCGCGGAGGGCCAGCGCCGCTACGTCGAGTCGCTGTCGGCGTACGCCCGCCAGTTCCTCGGCCAGATGGACAAGCCCGACGTCGACTTCATCGAGGGCCTGTCGCCGGCGGTCTCGATCGACCAGAAGTCCACGTCGAAGAACCCCCGCTCCACCGTCGGCACCATCACCGAGGTCTACGACTACCTCCGCCTCCTCTACGCGCGCGCCGGCCGGCCCCACTGCCCGGTCTGCGGTGCCCCGATCGAGCGGCAGACGCCCCAGCAGATCGTCGACCGCGTCCTCGCGCTCGAGGAGGGCCGACGCTTCCAGGTGCTGGCGCCGGTGATCCGCGGCCGCAAGGGCGAGTACGTCGAGCTCTTCCGGCAGCTGCAGACCGATGGCTTCTCCCGGGTCAGGGTCGACGGCGAGACCCACACCCTCGACACGGTGCTGACCGAGGGACCGAAGCTCGACAAGCAGAAGAAGCACACGATCGAGGTGGTCGTCGACCGGCTCGCGGTGAAGCCGTCGTCCAAGCGCCGGCTGACCGACTCCGTCGAGACCGCGCTCCGGCTGGCCGGCGGGCTGGTGGTCCTCGACTTCGTGGACACTCCGCCGTTGAAGGGGGGCGCGAAGGACCCCGGGCGCGAGCTGAAGTTCTCCGAGAAGATGTCGTGCCCCAACGACCACACGATCGACACCGACGAGCTCGAGCCGCGGTCGTTCTCGTTCAACTCCCCGTTCGGCGCCTGCCCCGAGTGCCACGGGCTCGGCACCCGGATGGAGGTCGACCCCGACCTGGTGGTGCCCGACACCCAGGCCACCCTGGGCGAGGGCGCGATCCAGCCATGGAGCCAGGCCCACGTCGCCGACTACTTCCTCCGGCTGATGGGCGCGCTCGGTGAGGAGCTCGGCTTCGACCTGAACACCCCCTGGCAGAAGCTCCCGGCCAGGGCCCGCAAGTCGCTCCTCGACGGCCACCCCACCAAGGTCCACGTGGTGACGACCAACCGCTACGGCCGGCAGCGTGCCTACTACGCCGAGTTCGAGGGCGTGCGGAGCTACGTCGAGCGCCGGCACGGAGAGGCCGAGTCCGACACCAGCCGCGAGCGCTTCGAGGGCTTCATGCGCGAGGTGCCGTGCCCGGCCTGCCAGGGCAGCCGCCTCAAGCCGGTCAGCCTGGCCGTCACGATGGGGGGCCGGTCCATCGCCGAGGTGTGCGCCCTGCCGATCAACGAGACCGCTGCCTTCCTGGCCGACCTCGAGCTGTCGACGCGCGAGAAGCAGATCGCCGAGCGCGTGCTCAAGGAGATCCAGGAGCGGCTCAACTTCCTGCTCGACGTCGGCCTCGACTACCTCTCCCTGGACCGGCCGAGCGGCTCGCTGTCCGGCGGGGAGGCGCAGCGCATCCGGCTCGCCACCCAGATCGGCGCCGGCCTGGTCGGCGTCCTCTACGTCCTCGACGAGCCCTCGATCGGGCTCCACCAGCGCGACAACCAGCGGCTCATCGAGACGCTGGTCCGGCTCAAGGACCTCGGCAACACCCTGATCGTGGTCGAGCACGACGAGGAGACGATCCGCACCGCCGACTGGGTCGTCGACATCGGCCCCGGGGCCGGCGAGCACGGCGGCCAGGTCGTCCACTCCGGCACGGTCAAGGGCCTGCTCAAGCACCGCGACTCGCTGACCGGCCTCTACCTCTCCGGCCGACGCGAGATCCCGGTGCCGACCATCCGTCGCCCGCGCAGCAAGGGCCGCGAGCTGAAGGTGGTGGGCGCCTCCGAGCACAACCTCCGCGACATCGACGTGAGCTTCCCGCTGGGGCTCTTCGTGTCCGTGACGGGCGTGTCCGGCTCGGGGAAGTCCACACTGGTCAACGACATCCTCTACACCAGCCTGGCCAAGCAGATCTACAACTCCCGCACCGTCCCGGGCCGGCACAAGCGCATCACCGGGGTCGACCAGGTCGACAAGGTCATCCACGTCGACCAGTCGCCGATCGGCCGCACGCCACGCAGCAACCCCGCGACGTACACCGGGGTCTTCGACCACATCCGCAAGCTCTTCGCCTCCACGCCCGAGGCGAAGATGCGGGGATACCTGCAGGGCCGCTTCTCGTTCAACGTCAAGGGCGGCCGATGCGAGGCGTGCTCCGGCGACGGCACCATCAAGATCGAGATGAACTTCCTGCCCGACGTCTACGTCCCGTGCGAGGTCTGCCACGGCGCTCGCTACAACCGCGAGACGCTGGAGGTCCACTACAAGGGCAAGACGATCGCCGAGGTGCTCGACATGCCGATCGAGGAGGCGGCCGACTTCTTCGCCGCCGTGCCGCCGATCGCGCGACACATGACCACGCTGTGCGAGGTCGGGCTCGGCTACGTCCGGCTCGGTCAGCCGGCGACCACCCTGAGCGGTGGCGAGGCGCAGCGGGTGAAGCTGTCCAGCGAGCTGCAGAAGCGCTCCACGGGCCGCACCGTCTACGTCCTCGACGAGCCGACGACCGGTCTCCACTTCGAGGACATCCGCAAGCTGCTCGGCGTCTTGTCGACCCTGGTCGACAAGGGCAACACCGTCCTCGTGATCGAGCACAACCTCGACGTCATCAAGACCTCCGACTGGGTCATCGACATGGGCCCCGAGGGCGGGTCGCGGGGCGGCACGGTGATCTCCGAGGGGACCCCCGAGCAGGTGGCCGCCGACGAGGGCAGCTACACCGGGAAGTTCCTCGCCCCGCTGCTCGGGGGCGGCCGAACCGCCTGACGGGCCGGCTCGTCGTAGCCAGGGATCCCGACAGGCTCGACCACCGAAGCACCGGCCCCGAGCACCGGGAGTCCCACAGCCAATACTCAGTCTCGCCGGTTAGCGTCGAGACGAACGATCTCCACGACGAGGAGCCCCCCCGTGCCCGACTCCGCCCTGTCCCGACGCCGCGCCTTGACGGGTGTCGCCGTGGGAGGCCTGACCCTGCCCCTGCTGGCGGCCTGCGGCGGGGGCAGCTCGTCCGCGGCCCAGCGGCCGCACTCCGGGTCGACCGACCTGGTCCCGAAGGCGCAGGTGCCGGTGGGCGGGGGCGTGATCCTGCGCGCACAGAACATCGTCGTCACCCAGCCCGCCAGGGGCACCTTCGTGGGCTTCGACGCCACGTGCACCCACCAGGGGTGCCAGGTGGCGAGCGTGAGCGCCGGCACCATCAACTGCGCCTGCCACGGGAGCCAGTTCTCCATCAAGGACGGCAGCAACGTCGTCGGCCCGAGCGGCACGCCGGGCGGCACCGTCGCCGCGCTGGGCCGCGTGCCGATCAAGGTCGAGGGCGCCGAGATCGTCGAGGGGTGAGCGCACCCGTCGACGACGGGCTGTCCCCGGCAGACCGTAGGGTTGACGCGTGACCGACCCGGCGTCGTACCGTCCCCAGGCGGGCGAGATCCCGACCCAGCCGGGCGTCTACCGCTTCCGTGACGCCCGGGGGCGGGTGATCTACGTCGGCAAGGCCAAGAACCTCCGGTCCCGGCTGTCGTCGTACTTCCAGGACGTCGGCAACCTCCACGCCCGCACGGCAGCCATGGTCACCACGGGGGCCAGCGTGGAGTGGACCGTCGTGCACACCGAGGTCGAGGCGCTGCAGCTGGAGTACAGCTGGATCAAGGAGTTCGACCCGCGCTTCAACGTCAAGTACCGCGACGACAAGTCGTACCCGTGGCTGGCGGTCACCGTCGGCGAGGAGTTCCCGCGGGTGATGGTCGGGCGCGGTGCCAAGAAGAAGGGTGTGCGCTACTTCGGGCCCTACAGTCACGCGTGGGCGATCCGCGAGACCGTCGACCAGCTGCTGCGGGTCTTCCCGATGAGGTCCTGCTCCAACGGCGTGTTCAAGCGCTCCGCCCAGATCGGGCGACCGTGCCTGCTCGGCTACATCGACAAGTGCTCCGCTCCCTGTGTCGGCAGCATCAGCGCCGACGACCACCGCGACATCGTCGACGACTTCTGCGACTTCATGGCCGGCAACACCAACGCCTTCGTCAAGCGCATCCGGGCCGAGATGTACGCCGCGTCCGACGCGGAGGACTTCGAGCGGGCCGCGCGGCTCCGCGACGACCTGGGCGCGCTCGAGAAGGCGCTGGAGAAGCAGGCCGTGGTGCTCGGCGACGGCACCGACGCCGACGTGATCGCCCTCGCGGAGGACCCGCTCGAGGTCGCCGTCCAGATCTTCTACGTGCGCGGCGGTCGGGTCCGCGGGCAGCGTGGCTGGGTGGCCGACCGGGTGGAGGAGGGCGACACGGGCGACCTGGTCGAGGACTTCCTGCTGCAGCTGTACGCCGGCCGCGACGGCGACGACGTGATCCCGCGCGAGATCCTCGTGCCCACGCTGCCGCCCGACCCCGCGACGTTCGAGGAGCTGCTCTCCGAGCGACGCGGCAGCCGGGTGCGCATCCGGGTGCCGCAGCGGGGGGACAAGCGGACGCTGCTGGAGACCGTGGCCCGCAACGCGGGCCAGGCCCTGATGCTGCACAAGACCAAGCGAGGCACCGACCTCACCGCGCGCAACCAGGCGCTCGAGGAGATCCAGGAGGCGCTGGGCCTGGACGAGGCTCCGCTGCGCATGGAGTGCTACGACATCTCCAACCTCCAGGGGACCGAGGTGGTCGCCAGCATGGTCGTCTTCGAGGACGGCCTGGCCCGCAAGAGCGAGTACCGCCGCTTCGTGATCAAGGCCCCAGGTGATGGCCCTGTGGGGCAGAACGACGTGGCTCACATCCATCAGGTGATCACCCGGCGGTTCCGGCGACTGCTCGACGAGCAGGCCCGCTCGACCGAGGTCGACACCGAGTCGGGGCCGATGCTCGTCGACCCCGAGACCGGCCGGCCCCGCAAGTTCGCGTACGCGCCCGGCCTCGTCCTCGTCGACGGTGGCCCGCCGCAGGTGGCGGCGGCCCAGGCGGCGCTGCGCGAGCTCGGCGTCGTCGACATCCCGGTGGCCGGGCTGGCCAAGCGGCTGGAGGAGGTCTGGCTGCCCGATCAGGAGGACCCGGTGATCATGGCCCGGTCCTCCGAGGGCCTCTACCTCCTTCAGCGACTGCGCGACGAGGCCCACCGGTTCGCGATCACCCACCACCGCTCACGCCGGTCCAAGTCCATGGTCGAGAGCCTCCTGGACGACGTACCCGGCCTCGGCGAGGTGCGGCGCAGGACGCTGGTCAAGCACTTCGGCTCGTTGCGGAAGCTGCGGGAGGCCGAGGTCGAGGAGATCGCGCGGGTCCCCGGCATCGGACCGCGCACGGCGTCGGCCATCAAGGATGCGGTGGTCCGTGCCAGCGGCCAGACTGGCGCCGAGACGGTGAACACCGCCACCGGCGAGATCTCGAGCTAGCGCGACCCAGGAGGTCCGATGACCGACCAGCCCACGCGGACGTGGGTCGAGCAGAGCGCCGAGCACGCCGGCGAGGTGGTCGTGGTCACCGGCATGACCGGTGCCGGTCGCAGCACCGCCGCCAAGGAGCTCGAGGACCTCGGCTTCTACGTCGTCGACAACCTCCCGCCGACGCTGCTGCGCGAGGTCGTCCGGCTGGTCGACGAGAGCCGCGGCACCAGCCAGCCGATCGCGGTGGTCGTCGACGTCCGCTCCGGCGCGTTCTTCGACTCGTTGCAGGCCAACCTCGCCCAGCACGCCCTGGGCCGCCGTACGACGCTGCTGTTCCTCGACGCCTCCGACGAGGTGCTGGTGCGGCGGCAGGAGGCCGCACGCCGGCCCCATCCGCTGCAGGCGAGCGGGCGGCTCATCGACGGGCTCCGCCGCGAGCGCGCGGCGCTGGCCGATCTGCGCGCCGACGCCGCGCTGGTGATCGACACCTCCGACCTCAACGTCCACCAGCTGACCGACCGCATCGCCGAGTACTTCGGCACCCCCGACGCCACTCGCCTCAAGGTCACCGTGATCAGCTTCGGGTTCAAGTACGGCATCCCCGTCGACGCCGACTTCGTCGCCGACATGCGCTTCCTGCCCAATCCCTTCTGGGTGCCCACGCTGCGCGGCATGACCGGGCGCTCGGCCGAGGTCAGCGACTACGTGCTGGGACAGCCCGGGGCCCGCCGGTTCGTCGACGACTACGTCCGGCTGCTGTCCGGCGTCACGCAGGGCTACCTCGCCGAGGGCAAGCGCTTCATGTCGATCGCCATCGGCTGCACCGGCGGCAAGCACCGCAGTGTCGCGATGACGGAGGAGGTCGCCCGCCAGATGCGCGAGCTGGGGTACGACGTCTCGGCCGTCCACCGTGACCTCGGACGCGAGTGAGATGACACCGACGACGCAACGGGTCACGGCGTTGGGCGGCGGGCACGGCCTCCACGCGTCGCTCTCCGCGCTCCGCCGGCTCCCGGTGGAGCTCACCGCCGTGGTGACGGTCGCCGACGACGGCGGGTCGTCGGGCCGGCTGCGTGCGGAGTTCGGCGTGCTGCCTCCGGGAGACCTGCGGATGGCCCTGGCCGCGCTCTGCGACGACGGCGAGTGGGGCGAGACCTGGGCGAGGGTCCTGCAGCACCGCTTCGCGGGCACCGGCGAGATGCAGGGCCATGTGGTCGGCAACCTGCTGATCGTCAGTCTGTGGGAGCTGCTCGGTGACCACGTCGAGGCGCTGGACTGGGTCGGACGCCTGCTCGGAGCCCGTGGCCGGGTCCTGCCGATGGCGCTGACGCCGCTCGACATCAGCGCCGAGGTGAGCGGTCTCGATCGCGACCATCCGGCGGCGCTGACGACGGTGCGCGGCCAGGTCGCCGTGGCGACCTCCCCGGGCACGATCGAGTCGATCTCGCTGATCCCGCCCGACCTGAGGGCCTGCCCCGAGGCCGTGGCGGCGATCCGCGAGGCCGACCTCGTCGTGCTCGGACCGGGCTCGTGGTTCACCTCGGTGCTGCCGCACCTCATGGTCCCGTCGCTGCGCGAGGCGCTGGAGCAGACCGACGCCCATCTCGTCGTCGTCCTCAACCTCGCCCCCCAGGACGGCGAGACCGAGGGCTTCGCGGCGGTCGACCACCTCGCCAGCCTGCTCGACCACGCACCGGACCTGAAGATCGGCACCGTCCTGGTCGATCGATCGGGTGTGACGGGCGACCCGTCGGGGCTCCAGCACCTCGCCGCCAGATGCGGAGCCCGGGTGGTCGTCGCCGACGTCGCTCGCGCCGACGGCACCGCGCAGCACGATCCCGAGAAGCTGGCGGCGGCGTACGCCGGGCTCCTCTCGGGCTCCGCTCGATCCGAGAGCTGAGACCTGCGACGGTTGTTGACGGGCGTGGCAGGATCGGCGCCATGGCGATGACGGGTCAGGTGAAGGCGGAGATCGCCAACACCCACATCACCAAGACGTGCTGCCGCAAGGCCGAGGTGTCGACGATGCTGCGCTTCGCCGGCGGCCTCCACATCGTCAGCGGCAAGATCGTGGTGGAGGCGGAGCTCGACACCGGAGCCGCGGCGCGCCGCCTCCGCAAGGACATCGCCGAGGTCTTCGGCCACCACAGCGACGTCGCCATGGTGCAGGGCAACGGCATCCGCAAGGGCAGCCGCTACCTGGTGCGCGTGGTCAAGGACGGTGAGGCCCTGGCCCGGCAGACCGGCCTGCTCGACAACCGCGGGCGGCCGGTGCGCGGGCTCCCTCCCGCCGTGGTGTCGGGTGGCGCCTGCGATGCCGTCGCCGCCTGGCGCGGCGCCTTCCTGGCCCACGGCTCGCTCACCGAGCCCGGTCGCTCGTCGTCGCTCGAGGTGACCTGCCCGGGGCCCGAGGCCGCCC
>JBAUWD010000450.1:0-12464 GCA_049583575.1 Nocardioides sp. | reverse complement strand
GCGGTGGCAACGACGTCGCCGGTGGGCCGGACCGGACGAGGAACGTGTCGCCCTCGGCGACGACGATCCCACCGGCCACGGTCACCCGGAAGGAGGCCCGCGCCGCCGCCGAGCGCGTCATCGCCCGGGTGGCCGTCCTTCCGGGCGCCCACGAGACCGACGCCGCCGGGGTGCCGGAGCTCACCGGCCCGGACGAATCCAGCAGCCCGGCGCACTACACCGTGACCCGGTCGCGGTGGTGGACGGTCTCCGGGACCACGCCCGAGGCCGTCGCCCACTGGTACGACGCGCACCCGACGCGTGGCTTCGTCTCCGACGGAGGGGTCGGGAGCATGTCCGGCACCGACAGTCCCACCATCGATTTCGTCGACTTCCACCAGCGGGGGGTCGGGGACGTCTTCACTCCGCTCGGGGTCACCGTCCATCTCGAGACGACGACCACCGCGGCCGGGGTCGGGATCCGCGCCACGGTCGACTCCGTCTGGTCGCCGCCCCGAGCCGCTGCGTCGTACGCGAAGGACGTGGGGTCGATCGACGTACGCCGTACCACGACGCGCTACTTCCGGCACGCCCACACGACGCAGCACAGCTGGACGATCACCGATCCGACGCGTGTGGCCGACATCGTCAAGGTCTTCAACGGACTGCCGGGCGAGCCGCCGGTCGTCCTCAGCTGCCCCGCGACGAGGAAGGTCGTGGAGTACCGCGTCGTCTTCCACTCCACCGACGGTGACCTGGTGGCCGACGCCCGGACCGGCTGCGGTGCGGGTGTCATCGTCAGCCGGAACGGCACCCAGCTCCCGCCGGCCCTGGACGATCCCGCCTCGCTCATCCAAGCCGTCGACGCGGCCCGCTGAGTCGCCGAGTCGGCATATGACGACTGAGTGCTCGCTCAGTCGGCGCAAGACGACTGAGTGCTCGCCGAGTCGGCACAAGACGACTGAGTGCTCGCTCAGTCGGCACACGACGACTCGGCGTGATCTCGCTGCCTCTTTGCGCCGACTCGGCGTGATCTCGCTGCCTCTTTGCGCCGACTCAGCGATCAGGGGAGGGCGACGAGGCCCATCTCGGAGACGGACGCCAGCACGCTGTGTCGCGGCACGATGCGGACGGTGTAGCCGAAGGTGCCGCCGCGCTGGAGCTCGACCTCGCCGTCGAAGCGGAACCGGCCGCCGTCGTAGCTGTCGGCCAGCGCGAGCTCGGTGACGTGGGTGTCGACGAGGTCGTCGTCACCGTCGATGACACCGTGCACCACCTCGACGGCGACGTCGTCGGGGGTCAGCGAGCCGAGCGCGACGAAGGCGCGCACGGTCAGCATCGTCCCCACCTCGGGGTTGTCACCCACGCCGTGGCTCTCGACGTGCTCGACGCGTACGTCGTCCCAGCCGGCCCGCACCTCCTTCTTCCACCGGGCGAGCTCGGTGGCCCCCTTGTAGTCGGAGTTGAGGGTGCGCCCGGTCACCGCGGCCGGCGTGTAGAGCCGGCGCACGTAGTCGCGCACCATGCGGGTCGCGAGCACCTTGGGGCCGAGTGACTTCAGCGTGTGCCGGACCATCTCGATCCAGCGCCCGGGCACGCCGTCGTGGTCGACGTCGTAGAACCGCGGCGCGATGTCCTTCTCGATCAGGTCGTACAGCGCTGCCGCCTCGAGGTCGTCTCGGCGCTCGGGGTCGTTGACGCCGTCGGCGGACGGGATCGCCCAGCCGTTGGAGCCGTCGTACCACTCGTCCCACCAGCCGTCGAGGATCGAGAGGTTGAGACCGCCGTTGAGCGCGGCCTTCATGCCCGACGTGCCGCAGGCCTCGTAGGGGCGCAGCGGGTTGTTCAGCCACACGTCGCAGCCGGGGTAGAGCGGCTGCGCCATGGCGATGTCGTAGTTGGGCAGGAAGACGATGCGGTGCCGCACCTCGGGGTCGTCGGCGAAGCGGACCAGCTCCTGGATCAGCTTCTTGCCACCGTCGTCGGCCGGGTGGGCCTTGCCGGCGATGACCAGCTGCACCGGGCGCTCCGGGTGGAGGAGCAGGCGCTTGAGCCGCTCGGGGTCGCGCAGCATCAGCGTCAGCCGCTTGTACGACGGCACGCGTCGCGCGAAGCCGATGGTCAGCACGTCGGGGTCGAGCGCCTCGTCGACCCAGGTCAGCTCCGCCGCGGCGTTGCCCCGCTGCTTGCTCGACTTGCGCAGCCGGCGGCGCGCGTCGTGGACGAGCCGCTCGCGGAGCAAGCGCTTGACCGACCAGATCTCGGCCGCGGGGATCTGGTCGACGACCTCCCAGAACGAGTCGGCCCCGTCGGAGTCGCCGTCGGCGCCGTACCGCTCGGCCAGGTCGAAGACCTCGCGCCCGACCCATGTCGGCGCGTGGACGCCGTTCGTGATCGACGTGATGGGCACCTCGGCCTCGTCGAAGGCCGGCCAGAGGCCGTGGAACATCTCCCGGCTGACGTGCCCGTGCAGCTGGGAGACGCCGTTCGCCCGCTGGGCGAGCCGGAACCCCATCACCGCCATGTTGAACACGGTCGGGTCGCCGCCGACGTAGTCCTCGGAGCCGAGAGCCAGGATCCGCTCGATCGGCAGGCCGGTGAGCGGCCCCGCCGAGCCGAAGTACTGCTCGATGAGCTCGCGGGAGAAGCGGTCGATGCCGGCCGGCACCGGGGTGTGCGTGGTGAAGACCGTCGACGCGCGCGAGACCTCGAGCGCGGTGTCGAAGTCGAGCTTCGGCCCGGACTCCTCGGTCGTCAGCTCACGGATCCGCTCGAGACCGAGGAACCCGGCGTGCCCCTCGTTGGTGTGGAACACCTCGGGCTCGCTGGTGCCGGTGAGGCGGGCGTGCGCGCGCAGTGCGCGGACCCCGCCGATGCCGAGCAGGATCTCCTGGCGCAGCCGGTGCTCGGAGGTGCCGCCGTACAGCCGGTCGGTCACCTCACGGTAGTGGTCGGGGTTGCCCTCGACATCGGAGTCGAGCAGCAGCAGCGGCACCCGGCCGACCTGGGCGACCCAGATCTTGGCGAGCAGCTCCGGCCCGTCGGGCTGCGCGATCGAGATCGTGGTGCGCACTCCCGTCGGCTCGCGCAGCAGGCTGATCGGCAGCTCGTCGGGGTCGAGGACGGGGTACTGCTCGAGCTGCCAGCCCTCGTGCGAGAGCGACTGTTTGAAGTAGCCGGCGTGGTAGAGCAGCCCGACCCCCACCAGCGGTACGCCGAGATCACTCGCGGCCTTGAGGTGGTCGCCGGCCAGGATGCCCAGGCCGCCGGAGTACTGGGGCAGCGCGGCTGCGATCCCGAACTCCGGGGAGAAGTAGGCGATCCGCGTCGGCGCATCAGCTCCGGCCCTGCGGGAGTACCACCTCTCGCCACCGAGATACGCGTCGAGGTCGGCCTTGGCAGCGCCGAGCCGGTCGAGGAAGCCCTGGTCGGTCGCCAGCGCCTCGAGTCGCGACGGGCTCACGGCACCGAGAAGTCGCACCGGGTCGTGCTTGGTGGCCTGCCAGGTCTCGGCGTCCACCTCCGCGAAGACGTCCTGGGTCGGCGGGTGCCACGACCACCGCAGGTTGCCCGCCAGGTCGCCGAGGGCGGACACGGCGGGAGGGAGCACCGGACGGACCGTGAAACGTCGGATCGCACGCACAGAGGGACGGTAGCCGAGTTTCTGTGGATCGTTCCAATTTGCCGGACTCGGGCGCTTTTCCCCCGATATCGGGGAACGACGGCCGGTGGACGCCCATGTTGCGCGTAGGGAGGTGATTCGGAAGGGTGACGAGCATGGTCGGTCGCATCCCCGTCATGGACGTCATGCCCTTGGTCGACCTCGGGCGCCTTCCGGCCAAGGCGACCTCGGGCGAGCCGCTGCCGGTCACCGCCACCGTCTTCCGCGAGGGCCACGACCAGCTCGGCGCCGAGGTGGTGCTCGTGGCACCGGACGGATCGCGGCGCGATCCGGTCCGCATGCGGCCGGAGGGTGACGAGCCCGACCGGTACGCCGCGTGGGTCACCCCCGACACCGAGGGCGCGTGGACCTTCGAGATCCACGCCTGGTCCGACCTCCTCGCCACCTGGGAGCACGACGCGGGCCTCAAGATCCCGGCAGGTGTCGACGTCGAGCTGATGTTCACCTCGGGGGCGCTGCTGCTCGACCGGGTCGCCGGTCTCGGTGAGCTCGACCAGCGGGAGCTCGCCGTGGTCCGCGGTGCCGCCTCGGCCGCGCGCGACGCCACCCGTCCCGTCGAGGCTCGCCTGGCGGCACTGCAGGCGCCCGAGCTCGAGGCCGTCCTCGAGGCCCATCCCCTGCGGGAGCTGGTCACGGTCAGTGGCCCCTACCCGCTCTACGCCGACCGGCCGCGCGCGCTGTTCAGCAGCTGGTACGAGATGTTCCCGCGGTCGGAGGGCGCGTCGTACGACGCGTCGACCGGGAAGGTGGTCAGCGGCACGTTCCGCACCGCGGCCGAGCGGCTCGACGCCGTCGCGGCCATGGGCTTCGACGTGGTGTACCTGCCGCCGATCCACCCCATCGGCGAGGTCAACCGCAAGGGCCCGAACAACACCCTGGACCCCGGCCCCGACGACACCGGCTCGCCCTGGGCGATCGGGAGCAAGGACGGCGGCCACGACGCGATCCACCCCGACCTCGGCACGCTCGCCGACTTCGACGCGTTCGTGGCGAAGGCCCGGGCCGTGGGACTCGAGGTGGCGATCGACCTGGCGCTGCAGTGCGCACCCGACCACCCGTGGGTCACCAGCCACCCCGAGTGGTTCACCACGCAGGCCGACGGCACGATCGCGTTCGCCGAGAACCCCCCGAAGAAGTACCAGGACATCTACCCGCTCAACTTCGACAACGACCCGAACGGCATCTGCCGGGAGGTGCTCCGCATCGTCCGCCACTGGATGAAGCACGGCGTCCGGATCTTCCGGGTCGACAACCCCCACACCAAGCCGGTGGCGTTCTGGGAGTGGCTGCTGCGCGAGGTCCGCCGCAGCGACCCCGACGTGCTGTTCCTCGCCGAGGCGTTCACCCGGCCCGCGATGATGCGCACCCTGGGCGCGGTCGGGTTCCAGCAGAGCTACACGTACTTCACCTGGCGCACCGCGAAGTGGGAGATCGAGGAGTACCTCCGCGAGGTCTCTCGCGAGACCGACCACCTGATGCGGCCCAACTTCTTCGTGAACACCCCCGACATCCTGCACGCCTACCTGCAGTACGGCGGGCCGGCGGCGTTCAAGGTCCGGGCCGTGCTCGCCGCCACCGGCTCGCCGAGCTGGGGCGTGTACGCCGGATACGAGCTCTACGAGCACGTCGCGGTGCGGCCCGGGAGCGAGGAGTACCTCGACTCGGAGAAGTACCAGATCCGCATCCGCGACTGGGCCGGCGCCGAGGCCGAGGGCCGCACCCTCGCGCCGTACCTCACCAGGCTCAACGCCGTGCGACGCGCGCACCCGGCCCTGCAGCGGCTGCGCAACGTGGTGATCCACTCCAGTGACGACGAGAACGTGCTGGTGTACAGCAAGCAGACGGGTCCCGGGGTCTCGACGAGCTCGACCGACGGGACGAGCTCGACCGACGGGACGAGCTCGACCGAGGGGACCGAGGGCGACCTCGTCATCGTCGTGGTCAACCTCGACCCCCACGGCGCCCGCGAGACGATGGTCCACCTGGACCTGCCGGCCCTCGGTCTGGGGTGGCACGACAGCCTCGCGGTCCACGACGAGATCACCGGTCAGGACTGGCACTGGGGCCAGCACAACTACGTGCGGCTCGATCCCGGCATCGAGCCGGCCCACCTGCTGACTGTGCGGAGGACGGCGTGAGCGAGGTCTCGACAGGCTCGACCGGCCCGGGCGAGGACGGGACCGAGGAGGTCCACGAGAGCACCATCGTCGGCTCGACCGCGGAGCAGCAGACGCCAGACTGGTTCAAGACCGCCGTCTTCTACGAGGTGCTGGTGCGCTCGTTCCGCGACGCCAACGGCGACGGCACCGGCGACTTCCGTGGCCTCATCGAGAAGCTCGACTACCTCCAGTGGCTCGGCATCGACTGCCTCTGGGTGCCGCCGTTCTTCACCTCGCCGCTGCGCGACGGCGGCTACGACATCGCCGACTACACCTCGATCCTCCCGGAGTGCGGCACGGTCGACGACTTCCGCGACTTCGTCGAGGCCGCCCACCAGCGGGGCATGCGGGTGATCATCGACTTCGTCATGAACCACACGAGTGACGCCCACCCGTGGTTCCAGGCGTCGCGGAGCGATCCCGAGGGTCCGTACGGCGACTTCTACGTCTGGTCGGACACCGACGACCTCTACGAGGACGCCCGCGTCATCTTCGTCGACACCGAGCCCTCGAACTGGACCTGGGACCCCGTTCGTCAGCAGTACTTCTGGCACCGGTTCTTCTCCCACCAGCCCGACCTCAACTACGACAACCCGTCGGTCCAGGAGGCGATGCTCGAGGCCATGTCGTTCTGGCTGGACATGGGCCTGGACGGGTTCCGGCTCGACGCCGTGCCCTACCTCTTCGAGCGCCCGGGCACCAACGGCGAGAACCTCCCGGAGACCCATCAGATGCTGCGTCGCGTCCGGAGCTTCGTCGACGAGCACTACCCCGGCCGGGTCCTGCTCGCCGAGGCCAACCAGTGGCCCGCCGACGTCGTCGACTACTTCGGCGGCGTCGAGACGGAGTCCGGCGACTGGGTGGGCACCGAGTGCCACATGTGCTTCCACTTCCCGGTGATGCCCCGCATCTTCATGGCGGTCCGCCGCGAGTCGCGCTTCCCGATCTCTGAGATCATGGAGCAGACGCCGCCGATCCCCGACGGCTGCCAGTGGGGCATCTTCCTGCGCAACCACGACGAACTGACCCTCGAGATGGTGACCGACGAGGACCGCGACTACATGTGGGACGAGTACGCCAAGGACCCTCGCATGAAGGCCAACATCGGCATCCGCCGGCGCCTGGCCCCCCTGCTCGACAACGACGTCAACCGCATGGAGCTGTTCAGCGCACTGCTGCTCTCCCTCCCCGGCAGTCCCGTCCTGTACTACGGCGACGAGATCGGGATGGGCGACAACATCTGGCTCGGCGACCGCGACGGCGTCCGTACGCCGATGCAGTGGACGCCCGACCGCAACGCCGGCTTCTCGTCAGCGACCCCGGGCAAGCTGCACCTGCCCGCGATCCAGGACCCGGTCTACGGCTACCAGAGCGTCAACGTCGAGGCCCAGCTGGAGGACTCCTCCTCGCTGCTGCACTGGACCCGTCGGATGATCCATGCGCGGCGCAGTCACCCGGCGTTCGGGTTGGGCACGTTCCTCGACCTCGGGGGCACCAACCCGTCCGTGCTGTCGTACGCCCGCGAGCTCGCCGGCGCCCAGGGGCACAGCGACGGCAGCTCCGACGTCATCGTGTGCGTCAACAACCTGTCCCGCTTCGCCCAGCCCGTGGAGCTCGACCTGCGGCGGTGGGAGGGCTTCGTACCCGTGGAGCTCCTCGGCCGCGTCCCGTTCCCGGCGATCGGCGAGCTGCCGTATCTCCTCACCCTGGGTGGGTACGGGTTCTACTGGTTCCGGCTGACCGCTCCGGCCGAGGAGGCCACAGCCCCATGAGAGACGAGATCCGCACCCGGTCGACGGCGACGTCGACCCCGCCCGACGCCCTGAGGCAGATCGCCCTCTTCATCGAGGGGGCGCGCTGGTTCGGCGGCAAGGGCCGGGAGTTCCGGGTGACCGCCGTGCGGCGCCTCGGCGTCATCGCCGACGAGGCGCCGCGCGTAGTCGTCGACCTGGCCGAGATCACCTACGACGACGGGACGGCCGACGTGGAGCTGTACCAGCTGCCGATGGCCCTCTACGCCGACCCCGAGCACCGGCTCGACCACGCGTTCATCGGCTGGTGGGACGACCCAGACGTCGGCTGGACCCACGCGTACGACGCCGTCCACGACCGTGAGGCGATGGCCTCGTACCTCCGGGCGTTCGCCTATCCGCCCGACGGACCCCTCGCCTTCCACCGGCTGCCGGGCGACCCGCTGGACCCGTCCGCGCAGTCGACGCCGTTCACCGGCGAGCAGAGCAACTCGTCGGTCGCCTTCGGCGAGGAGGCGCTGCTCAAGATCTTCCGGCGCATCACTGCGGGCACGAACCCCGACATCGAGGTCCACGAGGTGCTCACCCGTGCCGGCTCGGACAACGTGGCGGCCCTGTACGGGTGGATGGAGTGCGACGGCAGCATGGTCCCGACGAGCACGACCGACGGTGGCACGTCCTCCACCGGCGAGCGACTCCAGCTCGCGATGCTGCAACAGTTCCTGCGCACCGCCAGTGACGGATGGGAGCTCGCGCTCGCCAGCGTGCGCAACCTCTTCGCCGAGGCCGATCTCTTCGCCGAGGAGGTGGGTGGCGACTTCGCCGGCGAGGCCCAGCGGCTGGGTGAGGCCGTGAGCCGGACCCACGCCCTGCTCGCCGAGCACTTCCCGGTCGTCGAGCGCACGGCGTCCGACTTCGCGGCCCTGGCCCGCGGCATGACCGACCGCCTCGAGGCGGCCCTCGACGTCGTACCCGAGCTCCAGGAGCACGCTGCCGTCCTGCGCCGCGTCTTCGACACCGTCGGCATGCTCTCGTCCGGCCGGGCGCAGCGCATCCACGGCGACCTGCACCTCGGCCAGACCCTGCGCACCGTCAAGGGCTGGAAGATCGTCGACTTCGAGGGAGAGCCGGCCAAGCAGCTCGCCGACCGGGTCCTGCCCGACTCTCCCTGGCGCGACGTCGCCGGCATGCTGCGGTCCTTCGACTACGCACCACGGGTCGCTGCGATGACGGCGGCCAGCGCCGACGACACCGGCACCGAGCAGCGCGCCTTCCGGGCCGCGGAGTGGTCCGCCCGCAACCAGACGGCCTTCCTCGAGGCCTACGCCGGCCGCGACCTCACCACTGACGAGCACGCCCTGCTCACGGCGTACGTCGCGGACAAGGCCGTCTACGAATGCGTCTACGAGGCTCGCAACCGGCCGACCTGGCTGGAGATCCCGCTGGCCGCGCTGCGCCAGATCCGCAGCGAGATCGAGGCGCAGCGATGAGGCAGGTGCCCGCGCACGAGATCGAGCAGCTCACCCGGGGCGAGCACGGCCAGCCCCATGGCATCCTCGGCCCCCACCTCGACGGAGACGAGCTGACGATCCGGGTGTACAAGCCGCTGGCCCGGTCCGTCACGGTGGTCACCTCGGACGGCACGCGGATCCCGCTGGAGCACGAGCTCGAAGGGGTCTGGGTGGGCGTGGCGACCGGCTCGACCGACGACGTGCCGGACTACCGCGTCGAGGTCGACTACGGCGAGGGCACGATCACGGTCGACGACCCCTACCGCTTCCTGCCGACCCTCGGCGAGGTGGACCTCCACCTCGTCAACGAGGGGCGCCACGAGCTGCTCTGGACCGTGCTCGGGGCCCGCGTCCACCACTACCGCTCGTCGACCGGCGACGTCTCCGGTACGTCGTTCGCGGTGTGGGCGCCGGGGGCCCGCGGCGTCCGGCTGGAGGGCGACTTCAACAGCTGGGACGGCCGCGAGCAGCCGATGCGACAGCTCGGCGAGTCGGGCGTCTGGGAGCTGTTCCTGCCGGGGGTCGGCGCGGGCGCCTGCTACAAGTACGTCATCCTCGGGGCCGACGGCCGGTGGCGCGAGAAGGCCGATCCGATGGCGTACTACGCCGAGGTGGCGCCGGCGACGTCGAGCCGGGTGTTCGAGTCCTCCCACGAGTGGGGCGACGGCGACTGGATGGAGGCACGGCGCAGCCGGCAGCCGGTGCACCGGCCGATGTCGATCTACGAGGTGCACCTCGCGTCGTGGCGCAAGCGGCACGGCAACGTCCTCGGTTGGGACCAGCTCGTCGAGGAGCTGGTGCCCTACGTCGCAGACCTCGGCTTCAGCCACGTCGAGCTGATGCCGGTGATGCAGCACCCGTTCGGCGGCTCGTGGGGCTACCACGTGACGTCGTACTTCGCTCCCGACTCGCGCTTCGGCGACCCCGACGGCTTCCGGCGGCTGGTCGACGCCTTCCACCGGGCAGGCATCGGCGTCCTGCTCGACTGGGTGCCCGGCCACTTCGCGACGGACGAGTGGGCGCTGGCGCGCTTCGACGGCACCCCCCTCTACGAGGACCCCAACCCCCAGCGCGGATGGCACAAGGAGTGGGGCTCGCACATCTTCAACTTCGGCCGACGCGAGGTCCGCAACTTCCTCTACGCGAACGCGCTCTACTGGCTCGAGGAGTTCCACGCGGACGGGCTGCGGGTCGACGGCGTCGCGTCGATGCTCTACCTCGACTACGCCCGCGCGGCCGGGGAGTGGTCACCGAACGTCCACGGCGGCAACGAGAACCTCGAGGCCGTGCAGTTCCTGCAGGAGATGAACGCGACCGTCTACAAGCGGGTGCCGGGCGCCACGACGATCGCCGAGGAGTCGACGTCGTGGCCCGGCGTCACCAAGCCGACCTCCGACAACGGGCTCGGCTTCGGCTTCAAGTGGAACATGGGCTGGATGCACGACAGCCTCGACTACCTCGAGCGCCAGCCGGTGCACCGGGCCTGGCACCACCACGACCTGACCTTCGGCCTCACCTACGCGTTCAGCGAGAACTTCGTGCTCCCGCTCAGCCACGACGAGGTGGTGCACGGCAAGGGCTCGCTGCTGCGCAAGATGCCGGGCGACCGGTGGCAGCAGCTGGCCACCCTGCGCGCCTACTACGCCTTCATGTGGGCCCACCCGGGCAAGCAGCTGCTGTTCATGGGCTGCGAGCTGGGCCAGGAGTCGGAGTGGGCCGAGTCGCGCGAGCTCGACTGGTGGCTGCTCGACCATCCCGAGCACCTCGGGATCCACCACCTGGTCAAGGACCTCAACGCGGCCTACCGCTCCTCCCCCGCCATCTGGTCTCGTGATGACGACCCCTCGTCGTTCGAGTGGATCGACGCCAACGACGCCGGCCGCAACGTGTTCTCCTTCATCCGCCGCGGGGTCTCGACAGGCTCGGCCGACGGAGGAGGTGGGTCCGACCTGGTGTGCCTCAGCAACTTCGCGGCGGTCCCCCACCCCGACTTCCGGCTCGGGCTGCCGTCGGCCGGGGAGTGGCACGAGGTGCTCAACACCGACGCCTCGACGTACACCGGCTCGGGTGTCGGCAACCTCGGGACGGTCACCGCCCACGAGGGACACCACGACGGGCAGCCCGCGCACGCGACCATCGTGGTACCCCCGCTCGCGACGGTCTGGCTCCGCCGAGACTGAACGGTTCGGGCACATCCTGTGCCCCCAACGAGCGCCGGCTGTTGTCGGTTGTGGAACACCTCGTGCCCTCACCGGCGAGCTGGAGTCGTCTGTTGTGGAACACCGCGTTCCACCACGACCCTCGCCCTGTCCGCGTTGAGGGCACGGCGTGTGCTGTCAAACCCAACCCCGTGGAGAAGACCCGACCCCGCGGTCCTGACCGGCGTAGGAAGAGGGCATGCCCAGGCTCATCGACTACGTCGGCCGCTTCGAGTTCATCCGGCGGGCAGCCTTCGCCGTGGTGCGTGACGAGAGTGTCGACGCGCTGTCCCGTCGCCGGGTCGCCGCGGAGCTCGGGACGGGGGTCAACACCATCCGTCGGTCGGTGGCGGGGTGGGCGGACCTCGCCCAGCTGGCAGCGGACCACGTGCGGGCCCGGCGGAGGGCTGGGGGTCTCGGCCGGCGGAGTCAGGACGAGCCGGCGGACAGGGCGGCGGGCCTGGTGCGATCGCTGATGCCCGAGGACGCGACGCATCTCGACGAGGAGCTCGTCTGGCTCAAGCTGGTCACGGCGTGCGCTCTCCGGCCGAGCGGTCTGGAGCCGCCGGGGCAGGTGCGCCGGGAGTTCCAGATCGCGCAACGCGGCTACGACGACGGCGAGTCGGCACCGGCCACGCCCGGACAACAGGCCACCGGGGAGCGGCCGGATCGCAGGAAGGCGCTGGAGCGGTACGTGCACGAACGCGACGAAGAGCTGAACAGCACGATCTCATTGATCCTGGACCTGCTCGAGATGCCCGAGCCACGCGAGGACGCGCACGCCACGGTCCTGGCACTGGTCGAAGGGCTGACGCTCTCGGCGTGCCTCGGCCGCCTCACTCCCGAGCGGGCGACCGAGACGGCCGTGGCCCACGTGGTCGGACTCCGCAGCGAACGGCATGCCCCTCCTGGCTAGGGTCGGAGCGTGACCGAGCAGCCCGAGCAGCCGACGCTCACCGACGGGGAGATCACGCTCCGGCCCTGGCGCGACGAGGACGTCGAGGATGCCGTCGCCGGCCACGACGACACCATCGCGCACTGGTTCGGCTGGCCGCCCGAGGCGGTCACCGCCGAGCGGCAGCGGCAGGCGATCGCCGACTGGCGGGCTGCGTACGCCGACGGCAGGTCCGAGGTGGCCTTCGCGGTCGAGGAGGGCGGCGTGCTCGCCGGCAGCGTCGACGTAC
>JBAUWD010000449.1:0-6392 GCA_049583575.1 Nocardioides sp. | reverse complement strand
CTGCTGCACCTGATCATCGTCGCCCCGTCATGGAGCCCCGTCCTGGAGCCGTCGTCCCGTCAGCGTGGGGCTCGCACCATGCGCCCCAAGGGTGTCAGGCTAGCGACAGGTGCTCCGGACGGGGCGGTTCGAATCGAGGGTCGGGTGGACGCCGAGGACCAGTGTGGCGCCTGCGGGGAGCGCAACCCCGCGGACACCGCGTTCTGCCTGTTCTGCGGTGCCTACCTCGGATGGAACGAACCCGGACGGGGCCCTGCCCACGCGACCGGCAGCACCCATGCTCCGGTGACCGGCACCCCCGTCGGTGGCGGCGCGCCGCCCGCCGGTGCGGCGACGCCGCAGCCCACACCGGAGCCCACACCGGAGCCCGTGCGGGACCCCTCGCCCACCCCGCCGGGCACGGCGTGCCCGCACTGCCGCCAGCCCAACACCGCCGAGCGACGGTTCTGCAGTCGGTGCGGCTACCCGCTCGTGGCAGCTCCGTCTCCCGCGAGCTCGACGACTCCGCCACCGCCGCCGCGTGGCTGGTGGGCGCGCTGGACCGACCCCGAGGGGCGACGGGCCAAGCGGGAGTACCGCCGGAGCCTGCCGGCGCTCTACCGCTGGCGCCGTGTCCTCGTCGGCGTCGGCGTCGTCGCCGTGGTGGCGGTCGTCCTCGGGCTGACGGGCAACAACCCCGTCGCCTACGTGCGCGACCGGTGGCACTCCCTCACCGTCGGTCTCACCCCGATCGCCGACGTCACGGCGGCCGCCCGGCCGCCGGGCTCCGTGGCTGCGTCGTACAACATCTCGCAGCTGCCGGGTGAGAGACGCGACGCATGGGCCACCCCCTGGTCCGCCGCTCCCTCATCGTCGCGCGAGTGCGGTGCCACCCCGCCGAACGCGGGTCGGATCGTGCTCACGTGGGACCGGCCGACCCGCATCCTCGGGCTCGACGTGTGGGCCGGTGTGGCGGTCGACAAGCAGCGCCTCAACCAGTTCCGGCCGCGACGCCTCGACGTGACCTATGAGACCGACACCGGTCCCACCTGTGTGGAACGCACCCTGAAGGACACCGCGGACCGGCAACGGCTCTCGCTCGACACGAAGACACCGGTGACCTCCGTGGTGCTCTCGGTGGGAGACGTCTTCGGTACCCGTGCGACACCGCCGCAGAATCTCGTCGCCATCGGCGGCGTCGAGGTGCTGCACCGGCCGTAGGACCCGTCCCGGGCTGATCTTCGATCTGCGGTTTGGCACCAAACGGTGGCATTGGATCGATCCAGACTGCGGTTTGGGACCAAACGGCGCGGGTGAGCCACCCCACCCCGCGCGTTCCAGGTCAGGGGCTCTGGGACGGAGCCGGTGCAGCCACCTGGAGGGTGACGCAGAGGTCCGGCGCGGCGGCCGCGTCGGTGGAGAGGACCTGCTGGCACACCGCGTCGGCGGCGGCCCTGGTCGCGCCGTCGACGTAGAGCAGGATGGTGCCCGGCTTGACGGTGGGGGCGAACACCCAGTCGTCCGAGGACAGCACCTTGGCGTCGACCCCCTGGGCTTCCAGAGCTGCGGCCGCGGCCATGGCCTCCGCGGCCGGGTCGGGCGACGCGTCGGGGACGAAGAACTCCAGCACGGAGACGAACGCGAGCGGTGGTGCGGTCGCACCACTGCCCGGACTGGTCGGCGGGCTGCTGGGTGGAGACTCCCCCGGCGAGATCGGGACGATCGACGGCGACGCGGTCGGTCCGCTCGATGCGTTCGCCGGCAGCGTGGTGTCCACGCACACCTGGTCCGACGGTGCCGAGGGCGTCGCCCCCTTCTTCAGGGCGATCAGCGCGTAGCAGTAGTGGTCCGCGGTCTGCACCTGGATCCGCGACTGGAGCAGGGCCGGGTTGTCGGGATCCGGGGCGCTGAAGATCGGCGCCTCGTTGTTCACCGGCAGCACCTGTTCGAGCGTGTAGGAGTCGACGTCCGCGACCGCGTCCCAGGTGAAGGCGACGATGCCCGGCGACGCCGTGGCCACCAGCCCGGTCGGGGCGTCGAGCTGCTGGGTCTGGGCGACCGGGGCGCTCCCGGGCCGCGTCAGGAGGTACGCCGCGGCCGCCACCCCGGCGACCAGGGCCAGGCCGGCGACCGCGACCACGGTCCTGGTCAGGATCGGCTTCTGGTTGAAGGCGCCGTCGACGACGGGTCTCCCCGGGGTCGACGTGGTCGGGCGGGGACCGGGCACCTGTGGAGGCGGATCCGGCTCGCACGCCACCTGGAAGGGCAGCCGCTGGGGGCTGCCCCGCAGCGTGGGATGGCGCGTTCGGACCCGGAGCCGGGTGACCGCCTCGCCCCCGAGCGGGATGTCGAGCACGTCGGGCGAGACCAGGAAGCCGAGCGACTGGTCGGGGTCCTCGGGCGCGATGCGCAGCCGGGCCGGGGCGTTGCCCCAGTTGCTCACCTTGAGGGTGTGCCGTCCGCTCCACCGGCCCGACGACGCGATGGGCGTGAGCTTGGCCTGCAGCCCCGACACGGATCCGATGTCGAGGTCGCCCTCGGCCACCGCACTGCCACCGCCCTCGACCTCCGACCACACGCGGACCCCGAAGGGCAGCGACCCACCGGGGGCACCGGGTCCGGTCGGCGGTGCGAACGTGATCACCGCGGTGGCCTCCTGCTGCGGGTACACCTGCAGGTTCGGCGGCGTCACCTGGACCCAGGGCATCGGGATGGTCGAGACCACGTCGACCGAGTAGCCCTCCACGATGGTGCCGGGGTTGTTGACGGTGACGACCAGCGTGGCCTGTCCGCCGGGCTCGACCGCGACGCGGGCGGGCTCCAGCCGGAGGACCGGGTCGGCCACGTCGTACCCCTCTCTCCCGTACGTGCACAGCGGAGCGTCCGTGGGTGGGGACAGCCTAGTGAGACGGCGCCGGGAGAGGGACCGGCCGGACCGATCGCCGCGCGTGCATCGACCACTGCCCGTTCGGGCACCCGGTGCTGCTCCCGGGACGGTCCGCACCTCGCTGGGCCCGCGCGACGCGCCACGACAGACTCCGGGGATGATCCACGAGGTGGACGCGGCGCTGCTCGCGCTCATCGAGCGGGAGGCGACCGGCACCAACGACGTCGAGGTGGTGTTCGACGCACCGACGAAGGACTGGGCCGGGCGCCGCAACGCGCCCACGATCGACGTCTACCTCTACGACATCCGCGAGGACCTCCGACGGCGGGAGCGCGGGCTCCTCAACGAGTACGACGCCGGCCGCGTCGCCGCTCGCCACCTGCCGCCGAGGTTCTTCAAGCTGTCGTACCTCGTCACGGCGTGGACGCAGCGGCCGGAGGACGAGCACCGCCTGCTGTCGTCGCTGCTCGCCTGCTTCCTGCGCCACGAGTCCCTGCCGGATGACCTGCTGAGCGGGCCGCTGAGCGAGATCGGCCTGTCGGTGCCGCTGGCGATCGCGCTCCCTCCGCCGGAGGACCGCTCCTTCGCCGACGTGTGGACCGCCCTGGGCGGCGAGCTCAAGCCGTCGCTGGACATCGTGGTGAGTGCCCCGACCTGGACCGGGCGGGTCTACCCGGCCGCGCCGCACATCCAGGAGCCCCCCACCGTGTCGATGGGAGGCGTGGACGACTGGCCGCCCCGCGAGACGGCCCAGGCCGGTCGCCGCTCGCCGACCGACGTCCGGACGCCGTCCGCCCGCAAGGCGCGGAAGCGGTCGCGGTGACGTCGGGCGCCGACACACAGCTGCTTGCCCGGCTCCAGGACGTCGAGGCACGGGTCCGGCTGGCGGTGGACCACCGCCGCGGCGACGACCCCAGTCCGGACGACCCGTTCCGGGGTCTCTACGTCAACGACGAGACGGTCGAGCGCCTGCTGGACGGTCCGGCGCGACCGCTCGCCTTCGGCCCGGTCCTGCCCCTCGTCGAGGATCCCGGCCCCCTGATGACGCTGGCCAGGCACGCGGGGCTGACCACGTTCGACCTCCAGCTCCTGGTCATCGCACTGCTGCCGGACCTGGACAGCAGGTTCGAGAAGCTCTACGGCTACCTGAACGACGACGTGACCCGGCGCCGGGCGAGCATCGGCCTCGCGCTGGAGCTCGCCGGGGCAACCCCCACGTCCGCGGCGGCCCGCCGTGCCCTGTCGCTGTCCGGGCCGCTGGTCGACCTCGGTCTCGTCCTGGTCGAGGATCCCGACCGCCCGTACCTCGCCCGGACCCTGCGCGTGCCTGACCGGGTCGTCTCGCACCTGCTGGGAGACACGGCTCCGGATCCCTCCGTCCAGCACCTGCTGCTGGACGTCGAGGGCTATCCGTGCCCCCTGGCCGAACGGCTCGGAAGGGCGGTGCGGGCCGGTGCGGACGTCGTCCACATCCGCGAGCGCGAGGTCGGGACCGGCGCGGCGACCGCCGTCGCCGCCCTCGAGAGCAGCGGCCGGTCGGCGCTCGTCGTCGACCTGACGCTGGCGACCCGGGGCCCCGAGCCGGACGACGCGGTCCTCAGGTGTGCGCGCGAGGCCCTGATCCGCGGCGCCGGCCTCGTGGCCGGGCCGGTCGAGGCGCTGGCCGAGGGTCACCTCGAGTCGATCCAGCGACTCTCGAGCTGGCCCTGCCCGGTGGTGTTCGTCGGCAACGCCACCTGGGATCCGCTCTGGTCCACGACGCCGCCGCTCGCGGTGGAGGCCCCGATCCTCGGGGCGCGAGAGCGCATCACGCTGCTCCACGCGCACCTGGAGCGGGCCGGCGCCGACGTCGATCCCGACTCTCTCGGCGCCCACCTGTCCCTCGGTCCCGCGCAGGTCCAGCGCGCCGTCCGTGCCGCCCAGACCGCCTCCCTGCTGGGCGCCGGCCGGATCACCTCCGCGGAGCTCCGGAGCGGCATCCGTGCGCAGAACGCCGCCGGGCTCGAGCGGCTCGCCCGGCGGATCGAGCCCGAGGTCTCCTGGGAGGACCTCGTCCTGGCACCCGCCGTACGGCGCTCGCTCCAGGAGCTCACGGCCCGGGCCCGACACCGCGACCAGGTGCTCGTCGACTGGCGGATGCGTCGTGGTGGCGGCCGGGGCCGAGGTGTGTCGGCGCTGTTCGCCGGCGACTCCGGCACCGGCAAGACCATGTCGGCCGAGGTGATCGCCGCCGATCTCGGACTCGACCTGTACACCGTCAACCTCGCCACGGTCGTCGACAAGTACGTCGGTGAGACGGAGAAGAACCTCGAGCGCATCTTCTCCGAGGCGGGCGGGGTGAACGCGGTGCTCTTCTTCGACGAGGCCGACGCGATCTTCGGCAAGCGGAGCGAGGTGCGCGACGCGCACGACAGGTACGCGAACATCGAGAGTGCCTATCTCCTCCAACGGCTCGAGACGTTCGACGGTCTCGCCGTGCTGGCGACCAACCTCCGCGCCAACATCGACGAGGCCTTCACCCGCCGTCTGGACGCGATCGTCGACTTCCCCGCGCCTACGCCGGACCTGCGGGAGGCGTTGTGGCGTCAGTGCCTCGGACCTCCGCTCCCCCTCGCCTCGGACGTGGACGTCGCCTTCTGCGCGGAGTCCTTCGAGCTGGCCGGTGGCAACATCCGCTCGGCCGCGACGACCGCGGCGTACCTGGCCGCCGAGGCGCGGGAGCCGGTCACGATGGCCCACGTGATCGCGGCGGTGGCGCAGGAGTACCGCAAGCTCGGCCGCCTGGTGCTCGAGAAGGAGTTCGGCCGGTTCCTGGAGCAGCTGATCGGCTGACGGTCCGCCGCTGCCCTTTCGGGCAACCGGCGTTGCACCCCGGCTCGTGCCCGCGTCCCTCCCGTTCCGGCGCACGACGGACGGATACTGCTGGCACACGTCTGGGTTCGGAGGAGTGCACCATGCGCGAGCACCAGTTCGACGCCGAGGAAGCCGGTCTGCGCCCGAAGGCGTCCCGGTTGGACGAGCCGGTCACCGAGCAGCAGGGACGCGCCGCGGCCGAGGGCCGCTCCGACGTCCTGGGCGAGGCCGGCCTCATGGGGCTGCAGCGTGCCGCGGGCAACGGGGCGGTGTCCTCGATGGTCGACGACGATCCGTCCCCGGTGCACGACGTGGTCAGCTCGGGCGGCCGCCCCCTGGAGCCCGACGTGCGGTCGGACATGGAGGGACGGCTCGGCCACGACTTCGGAGACGTCCGCGTCCACGACGACGCGGCCGCACACAGCTCGGCCCAGGCCGTCAACGCCCACGCCTACACGGTCGGCTCGAACGTCGTCTTCCAGCGGGACAGGTACGACCCCTCGTCGGACGCCGGTCGCACGATGCTGGCCCACGAGCTCACCCACGTCGTACAGCAGCGCAGCGGGCCGGTGGACGGTACGCCGACCGCGGGTGGCATCAGGGTCAGTGACCCATCGGACCGGTTCGAGCGGGAGGCGGCGGCGAATGCCGAGCGTGTGATGTCCGCGCCCGC
>JBAUWD010000448.1:0-7307 GCA_049583575.1 Nocardioides sp. | reverse complement strand
GACTCGCTGTCGCCGTCCTCGAACCCCCCGCCACCGTCGTCGGCCGACCTCAGCCAGCGCTCGGCGCTCGTCTCCCGCTCCCTCGACCGGCGCGACCGCCGCGACCCGGCCAAGGCGGCGGCCCTCGGGCTGACCCAGGGTCCTGCGGTCGGCGGCCAGGAGAGCCTCTCCTCCCAGGACCCGCAGGCCATCGCCGAGGCCCTGCTCCCGTCGTACGGCTGGTCGACCTCGCAGATGTCGTGCCTGGTCCCGCTGTGGATGGGCGAGAGCGGGTGGCGGGTCACCGCCCAGAACGTCTCGTCCGGCGCCTACGGCATCCCGCAGGCACTCCCCGGCGCCAAGATGGCGACGGTCGGCGCCGACTGGCGCACCGATCCGGTCACCCAGATCAAGTGGGGCCTGGGCTACATCCAGGAGCGCTACGGATCACCGTGCGGCGCCTGGGGCTTCAAGCAGGGGCACGGCTGGTACTGACTCCGGCCGGGTCACCACCTCTGGCGCGTCGCGGCGGGCTCGGCTCGCTGTGGAGGCTCAGGCCCGAGCGGGGTCGAGACCGACCAGCCGGGCGCTGACGTCGTACAGCCGCTCGGCGAGCTCGTCGTCGCGGGCGAGCTCGGAGGGTTCCCGCAGGCGGTTGCGCTGGTAGTAGCCGCCGGTCTGACCCTCGACCTCGGGGCTGGCGGCGAGAAAGGCCAGCCGCGAGCCGCCGACCGCCGGCGACTCCATCTTCCAGCGCTTGACCACGGCCAGGACCGGGCGGGCGAACCAGGGGGCGCCGCTCCAGATGTTCGTCGCGATCGCACCCGGGTGCAGTGAGGTGACCGTGACCCCGGTGCCCTCCAGCCGCCGCGCCAGGAGCCGTGCGGTCAGCACGTTGGCCAGCTTGGAGCGGCTGTAGGCCCTCATGATCGAGTAGCCGTGCTCGAAGCCGAGGTCGTCGAGGTCCATCGTCGCGGAGTAGTGGCCCGCGGACGACGTGAAGACGACCCGCGCCGGCGCGCTCTCGACGAGCCGCTCGCGCAGCAGCTCGGTCAGCAGGAAGCCCCCGAGGTGGTTGACCGCGAAGGTCGACTCGATGCCGTCCGTGGTCTCGGTACGGCGCGCGAAGACCGTGCCGGCGTTGTTCACCAGCACGTCGATGCGGTCGCAGGTCTTGAGGAGGTCCTCGGCCAGACGGCGTACGGCGGCCTGGTCGGCGAAGTCGCACAGCATCGGGTCGACCCGGCACGACGGCTGCTCGGCGCGGATCCGGCCGACGGCGGCGGCCGTGCGGTCGGGGTTGCGACCGACCAGCACCAGCCGGCATCCGGGATCGGACTGCGCCAGCTGGCTGGCGCACTCGAGGCCGATGCCGTCGCTGCCGCCGGTGATCACGAAGGTCTTCACGGGTGGGTCATCCGCTCCACGTCGAGCGCCTCGTCGAGCTGCTGTTCGGTGATCTCCCCGCGCTCGACGTAGCCGAGGTCGAGCACGGTCTGCCGGATGGTGGCGCCGTTCGCCAGCGCCTGCTTCGCGATCCGGGCGGCGGCCTCGTAGCCCAGGGTGCGGTTGAGCGGCGTGACGATGCTGGGAGACGACTCGGCGTACGCTCGCAGCCGCTCGCGGTCGGCCGTGATGCCGTCGACGCACCCGGCGAGCAGCCCCGAGGTGGTGGTGAGCAGCCGGATCGACTCCAGGAGGTTGCGGGCGATCACCGGCAGCATCACGTTCAGCTCGAAGCTGCCCGACGCGCCGGCGAACGTGATCGCCGCGTCGTTGCCGATCACCTGGGCACACGCCTGGAGGGTGGCCTCCGGGATCACCGGGTTGACCTTGCCGGGCATGATGCTCGACCCGGGCTGGAGGTCGGGCAGGTGGATCTCGCCGAGGCCGGCCGTCGGGCCGCTGCCCATCCAGCGCAGGTCGTTGCAGACCTTCGCCAGGCCGACCGCGATCGTCTTCAGCACGCCGCTGAGCTCGACCAGCGAGTCGCGGGTGCCCTGGGCCTCGAAGTGGTCGCGCGCCTCGACGTACGCCTCGCCGGTGTCGTCGTTGAGGTGGCCGATGGTCTGCTCCGCGAACGACGGGGGCGTGTTGATGCCGGTCCCGACCGCCGTACCGCCGAGGGCGAGCTCGCGGACCCGGGGGAGCACGCCGGCCAGCCGCTCACGGCCGTACGACGCGGTGGCGGCGTAGCCGCCGAACTCCTGGCCGAGCATGACCGGGGTGGCGTCCATGAGATGGGTACGGCCGGACTTCACGGCGTCCGCGAACTCCTCGGCCTTCGCGTGCAGCGAGCCCGCCAGGGTGGCCAGCGCGTCGTCGAGGCGGTGGCAGGCCAAGACGGCGGCGACGTGGATGGCGCTGGGGAAGGTGTCGTTGGACGACTGGCTGGCATTGACCACGTCGTTGGGATGGGCGTCGACCCCCGACCGGGCCGCGAGGGTGGAGATCACCTCGTTCACGTTCATGTTGGTGCTGGTGCCGGACCCGGTCTGGAACACGTCGATCGGGAACTGGTCGTCGTGGTCACCGCCGGTGATCGCGTCGACCGCGGCGACGATCGCGTCGCGCTGCTCGGTCGAGACGATGCCGAGGTCGGCGTTCGTGCGTGCGGCCGCGGCCTTGATCCGCGCCAGCGCGTGGATGAGGGGCGGGTCGAGCGGCCGGCCGCTGATCGGGAAGTTGGCGACCGCCCGCTGCGTCTGCGCCCGCCAGAGGGCGTCGGCAGGGACCTCGACATCGCCCATGGAGTCGTGCTCGATGCGGAAGTCGCCGCTCATGTGCCCGAGGCTACGCGGCCACCCGGGTCGACCCCAGCGCAGGTCAGCGGCGACGCCCGACGTAGAGCCAGTAGTGCTCGTCGCGGTCCTGCAGCCGCACCTCGTGGGCCAGCTCCTCGGCGTCGTCGAACGCGGACCGCAGACCGGCGAGGAGCTCCGGTGCCCGGTCCGCGGACCAGACCGCCAGGGCACCGCCGGGGCTGAGCCGCTCCCGGACCGTGGCCAGGAAGGGCGGCCGGTAGAGCGCCGCGTTGGCCTCGTGGACGAGGTAGCCGGGCCCGTTGTCGACGTCCAGGAGCACGACGTCGTACGACGCCGGCGCGGCCTCGGCGACGGCGGAGGCGACGTCGATGACCACCACCCGGACCCGCCGGTCGGCGAGCAGCCGGCGTCCGTGCGGGATCGTGCCGTCGCGCATCCACCCCACCAGCGCCGGCTCGAGCTCGACCACGTCACACTGCTCGACGCGCGGGTCGCCGAGCACGCGGTCGAGGGTGAAGCCGAGCCCCAGGCCACCGACGAGGACCCGGGCCGGGGTCTCGACGAGCTCCAGGGCCGCGTCGGCCAGGGCCCGCTCGGAGGCGTGCTCGGAGGTGTCCATGACGAACGCACCGTTGGCCCGCAGCTCCAGCACGCTCGGCCCTCCGCCCTCGGGACGGCGCTCGCGGAGCACGAGCTCGCCGTGCGACCTCTCGCTGCGCGCGACCTCGACGTAGCCCACGGCCACCACCGTAGGGCCGCGAGGTCAATCTGCGGGCACCCCCGCAACGTCATACGGACGGTGCCATAGATGGCTCCATCCGTATGACGTCCCGCCCGCCCCCACTCCGCCGAGGCCTGGCCCGCGAACCGTCCACGAGCAGGTGCCGGAGAAGTCCTGTCAACAGGCAGGGTGCTCGCACGGACTGCGTCATCGCGACTCGCCTGATCCTGCTGGCATGCCACGTCTGGTCCTCGAAGCTCGTGACCCGCGCCTGATCGGCCTCCGTCAGGTCGCCGGTCGCCAGGGAGGAGTGGTCTCACGCAGGCAGGTCTACTCGTGCGGGCTCTCCCGATGGCATGTGCGCGGCCAGGTCCGCGCCCGCCGATGGGCCACTCTCGGCGACCAGTCCGTGTGCCTGCACCGGGAGGAGACGTCGATGGTGGGTCTGCGCTGGGCCGCCGTCTTCCAGGGAGGTCCTCGCGCACATCTCGACGGCGCCTCGGCTCTGATCGCCGGAGGGCTGGAGAGATTCACCGAGGACCGCATCCGCGTCTCCGTGCCTCGCGGCGCCCGGGTACGACGTACTCCGCGCTTCGACATCAGGCAGACACGGCGATGGAGCGCGGCCGATGTCGTCCCGATCGGTATCCCGCGGACGAGGCCTGCAGTGGCGGCGGTGCGCGGCGCCCTGTGGGCGGTATCCGATCGTCAGGCGACATTGCTGCTGACGATGACGACGCAACAGCGGATCGCCAGCGCCGAGGACATCGGCATGGAGCTGTTGCGCGTCCGGCGTGACAAGCGGCGCCGGCTTCTCCAGGCGGTGGTGCTCGAGCTGTTGGAGGGCGCGGGATCGCTCGGTGAGATGGACGCTCTCCGGCTCCTCCGGAGGCGTGGGCTGCCCGAGCCCGATCGGCAGGTGGTCCGGCGCGCTGGCCGTCATCGGTACTACCTGGACCTCTACTGGGAGCGGTGGGGCCTGGTCGTCGAGGTCGATGGCATCCAACATGCGTGGGCGGAGAACCTCGTCGACGACGCCCTACGACAGAACGCGCTGTCGATCTCGGGTGACACCGTCATCCGCTTCCCGCTGCTGGGCCTGCGACTGACCCCTGAGCTGTTCCTGGACCAGATCGAGGCCGCGCTGATCTCCCGCGGCTGGTCGCGCGCCATCTGAGGGCACCCCCGCAACGTCATACGGACGGTGCCATAGATGACTCCAACCGTATGACGTCCCGCCGGGGCCTATTCCGCCGAGCGGACCCGGATCCCGCTGAGGGGCACGGTGACCGCGCCGGAGGGGTCGGTGAAGAAGTCGTTGCCCTTGTCGTCGACCACGATGAAGGCGGGGAAGTCCTCGACCTCGATCCTCCAGACGGCCTCCATGCCGAGCTCGGGGTACTCCAGCACCTCGACCGACTTGATGCAGTCCTGCGCGAGCCGCGCCGCCGGCCCGCCGATCGAGCCGAGATAGAAGCCGCCATGTGCGGCGCAGGCCTGGGTGACCTGCTTGCTCCGGTTGCCCTTGGCCAGCATCACCAGCGACCCACCGGCGGCCTGGAACTGCTCGACGTACGAGTCCATCCGGCCCGCGGTGGTCGGCCCGAAGGAGCCGGACGCCATCCCGGCCGGAGTCTTGGCCGGCCCCGCGTAGTAGACCGCATGGTCGCGCAGGTACGACGGCAGCTCCTCGCCGGCGTCGAGCCGCTCCTGGATCCTGGCGTGGGCGATGTCGCGCGCGACGACCAGCGGCCCGGTCAGCGAGAGCCGGGTCTTCACGGGGTACTTCGTCAGCTCGGCCAGGATGCCGGCCATCGGCTGGTTGAGGTCGAGGTGTACGACGTCGTCGTCGAGGTGCTCGTCCGTCGTCTCGGGGAGGTACCTCGCCGGGTCCGTCTCGAGCTGCTCGAGGAAGACGCCCTCCGGCGTGATCTTCCCGAGCGCCTGCCGGTCGGCGGAGCACGAGACGGCGATCGCGACCGGGCACGACGCGCCGTGGCGAGGCAGACGCACGACCCGCACGTCGTGGCAGAAGTACTTGCCGCCGAACTGGGCGCCGATCCCGAAGCCTTGGGTGAGCTCGAAGACCTGCTGCTCCAGCTCGAGGTCGCGGAACCCGTGTGCCGACAGGGATCCCGACGTCGGCAGGTGGTCGAGGTAGTGCGCCGAGGCGTACTTCGCGGTCTTGAGCGCGAACTCCGCGCTGGTGCCGCCGATCACGACGGCGAGGTGGTACGGCGGGCACGCGGCCGTGCCGAGCGAGCGGATCTTCTCGTCGAGGAAGGTCAGCATCCGCGCGGGGTTCAAGACGGCCTTGGTCTCCTGGAACAGGAACGACTTGTTGGCCGAACCGCCGCCCTTGGCCATGAAGAGGAACTTGTACTCCGGCACTCCGTCGTGATCGGGTGTGGAGTAGATCTCGATCTGTGCCGGCAGGTTCGTGCCGGTGTTCTTCTCCTCCCACATGGTCAGCGGCGCGAGCTGGGAGTAGCGCAGGTTGAGCCTCGTGTACGCGTCGTACACACCCTGACTGATCGCCTCGCCGTCGTCCACGCCGGTCAGCACGCCCTCGGACCTCTTGCCCATCACGATCGCGGTGCCGGTGTCCTGGCACATCGGCAGCACACCACCGGCGGAGATGTTGACGTTCTTGAGCAGGTCCAGCGCCACGAAGCGGTCGTTGGCGCTGGACTCGGGGTCGTCGATGATCCTGCGCAGCTGGGCCAGGTGCGCCGGACGCAGGTAGTGGGCGATGTCGTGCATGGCCTCGGCGGTGAGCTGCCGGATCGCCTCGGGCGAGACTCGCAGGAACATCCGGCCGCCGGCCTCGAACGTCGAGACGCCCTCGGTCGTGACCAGCCGGTACGGCGTGTCGTCTGCGCCGATCGGCAGCAGGTCGGAGTAGTGGAACTCGGGCTGGACGGCGTCGCTCACACGCGCAGGCTAGTCCGGTCTCGGCCCCTCCCGGTCACCGGCCGAGTCACGGCCCACTCGGTCCGAGCCGTGCCGCCGTAGGCTCGGCGTCACCATGCCGTCGTACGCCCTGCTCGTGTCGCCGTCGGCCAACCGCGTCTACACCCAGGCCGCGCCAGAGCTGACCGTCGCCGAGCTGGGGGTCCTCTCCGCGACGGTGCTCCAGGGCCGGGTCGGGCCGATCGACCGGGTCGAGCTCGCGGGCGTCCCGTACCTCGCGTTCGACGGCGACCTCAGCGACGTCGACCTGCGCCACCTGGCCAACGTGTCCACCGCGCTGGCTCTCTTCGAGCGCGCTGGCGACCTGCTCCGGCCGGTGAGGCTCCACCGGCTCGACTGTCTCGACGACGACCTGCTGACGATCCTGAAGTACCCGGGCAAGACGAACGAGCTGTTCACCAAGCTGCTGCTCAACGTGACCGTGCTGGCCTCCGCCGGCGCCGCGCGCATGCTCACCGACCGGCTCCGCGTCCTCGACCCGCTGTGCGGCCGCGGGACCACGCTGAACCAGGTGCTGACGTACGGCTGGCACGCCTCGGGTGTCGACTCCGATGCCAGGGACGTCGAGGCGTACGCGGCCTTCCTGTCGCGTTGGCTGAAGGACAAGCGGCTCAAGCACACGGCTGCGACGAGCCGGCTGCGCCGCGACGGGCGGACGCTGGGCCGGTGGTTCGACGCCGAGCTGGCGCTGGACAGGGCGGCATGGTCGGCCGGCGACCGGATCAGCGTGAGCGTGGCCGAGGCCGACACGCTGGAGACGTCAGCGATCTTCCGGGCCGCGAGCGTCGACGCCGTGGTCACCGACGCGCCGTACGGCGTGCAGCACGCGAGCCGCTCGGGCGGGGTGTTGCAGCGCAGCCCGCTCGACC
>JBAUWD010000447.1:0-1834 GCA_049583575.1 Nocardioides sp. | reverse complement strand
GTCGTGCAGGGGGTCGGGTTCCGGCCGCACGTGTACGCCTTGGCTCGGGGGCACGGCCTGTCCGGTGAGGTGTGGAACAGCCCGGACGGTGCGGTCGCCGAGGTGGAGGGCGACCCCGCCGACGTCGAGGCGTTCTGCCGCGAGCTCGCCGCCGATCCCCCACCGCTCGCCGTCGTCTCGTCGCTCACCTTCGCCGATCTCCCGACGCGCGGTGGCACCGAGTTCGCCATCCGTGAGTCGCGGTCGGGTGCCGGCCGGACGTTCGTCTCTCCCGACGTCACCGTCTGCGACGACTGTGTCGCGGAGCTCGGCGACCCCGTGAGCCGACGCTTCCGACACCCGTTCATCACGTGCACCAACTGCGGGCCGCGCTTCACCGTCACGACGGGTCTTCCGTACGACCGGCCGAGCACCACGATGTCCGCCTTCCCGATGTGCCCGGCGTGCGCGGCGGAGTACGCCGACCCGGTCGATCGCCGCTTCCACGCCCAGACGATCTGCTGTCCGGACTGCGGACCCCGGCTCCGGCTGGTCCGCCCGCAGCAGCACGACCCGGCGTACGACGAAGCGGCGCTGGGCGAGGCGCGCAGCCTGCTCGCGGCGGGCGCGGTCGTTGCGGTGAAGGGGATCGGCGGCTTCCACCTGGCGTGCGACGCGACCAGCGAGGAGGCCGTGGCCACCCTGCGCAACCGCAAGCAGCGCGGCGACAAGCCGTTCGCGGTGATGGTCCGCGACCTCGCCGACGCGCGGGCGCTGGTGGGCCTCAGCGAGGCGGAGACGGCACTGCTCACGGAACGCACCCGACCGGTCGTCCTCGCGCGCCGTGCGACGGGCGACGCGCCCCTCGCGACCGGCGTCGCACCCGGCCAGGACGACCTCGGTCTGATGCTGCCCTACTCGCCCCTCCACCACCTGCTCCTGGGCCTGCCCGGAGACCCGGACGGCCCGGCCGCGCTGGTGATGACGAGTGGCAACGTCGCCGGCGAGCCGATCGTCACCGACGACGACGAGGCCCTCACCCGGCTCGCGGGCCTGGCCGACGCGTGGCTCCTGCACGACCGGCCGATCCACGTGCCCTGCGACGACTCGGTGACCCGGGCCGTCGCCGACCTCGAGGCACCGGTACGCCGGTCCCGGGGCGAGGCGCCGCTCCCCCTGACCCTGCCGTTCGAGGCGCCGCCCGTGCTCGCCGTCGGCGCCGACGTGACGAACACCTTCTGCCTGGCCGAGGGCCGGCTCGCGTGGCTCTCCGCCCACGTCGGCGACATGGACGACGTCGCCACGCTGCGGGCCTTCACCGCCGCGGAGTCCCATCTCGAGGACCTGACGGGGGTACGCCCGGAAGCGCTCGCGGCCGACCGCCACCCGGCGTACCGCTCTCGTCGCTGGGCCGCCGAGCACGCCGCCGGACGCCCGCTCCACGAGGTGCAGCACCATCACGCCCACGTGGCCTCGACGATGGCCGAGCACGGCGTTCCCGCGGGCGAGCGGGTGATCGGGATCGCGTTCGACGGCACCGGGTACGGCGACGACGGCGCCGCCTGGGGCGGCGAGGTCCTGGTCGCGTCGTACGCCGGCTTCCGGCGCGCCGCCCACCTCGCCTACGTCGACCTCCCCGGCGGCGACGCGGGGGTGCGCAACCCCTACCGGATGGCGCTGTCGCACCTGCGGTACGCGGACGTGGCGTGGACCGACGACCTGCCCTGCGTCCGTGCCTGCCGCTCCGGGGAGCTCGCCCTGCTCGAGCGGCAGCTCGAGCGCAGGCTCGCCTGCGTCCCCGCGTCGAGCATGGGCCGGCTCTTCGACGCGGTGGCGTCGCTGGCCGGCATCTGCC
>JBAUWD010000446.1:0-2564 GCA_049583575.1 Nocardioides sp. | reverse complement strand
CCCGACGCCCGGACGGGTACGACGGTCTCGGTGACGGGCCGCGTCCGCGCCCTGCGTGACCTCGGAGGCGTGGCGTTCGCCGTGCTCGAGGAGGACGGCTGCCGGCTCCAGACGATCCTCGACGCGGGTGCCACCGACCCGGCGCAGCGCGAGCTGTGGCGACGCACGGTCGACCTCGGCGACCTGGTCTCGGTGACCGGCGAGGTGGTGGCCTCGCGCCGCGGCGAGCTCTCGGTGCTGACCAGCGGGTGGCAGATGGCGGCCAAGTGCCTCAGCCCCCTGCCCGACCTGCACGCGGGCTTCTCGGACGCCGAGGCCCGAGCCCGCAACCGGTCCCTCGACCTGATCGTCAACCCCGGCAGCCGGCGCCTCCTCGACGACCGCAGCCGAGCGGTCGGTGCCGTGCGCACCGCGCTCGGCCGCCGCGGCTTCGTCGAGGTGGAGACGCCGATGCTCCACCCGATCCAGGGCGGCGCCTCGGCCCGGCCGTTCGTGACCCGCAGCAACGCCTACGACACCGACCTCTTCCTGCGGATCGCCCCCGAGCTCTATCTCAAGCGGCTCGCGGTGGGAGGCCTCGGCCGCGTCTTCGAGCTCGGCCGCAGCTTCCGCAACGAGGGCGTCGACGCCACGCACAACCCGGAGTTCACCTCCGTCGAGGCGTACCAGGCGTGGGCGGACTACACCGACATGCGGCACCTCACCTGCGACCTGATCCGCGAGGTGGCCACCGCCGTGCACGGCTCCCCGGTCGCCCTCCGCGGCGCGCAGCGGTGCGACCTGTCCGTCGAGTGGCCGGTGGTCACGGTCCACGACGCGGTGAGCGCGGCGGCCGGGGTCACGCTGACGCCGGAGTCGTCCGTGAGCGAGGTGGCCGCCGTCTGCCGGGCGCACGACGTACCCGCACCGGAGGACGCGTCGGCGGGGTTCCTGGTGCTCGGGCTGTACGACGCGCTGGTCGAGCCCGCGACCACCACACCGACGTTCTACGTCGACTTCCCCCTGGAGACCTCACCCCTGACCCGCACCCACCGACACGACCCACGCCTCGCCGAGCGCTGGGACCTGGTCGCCTGGGGCACCGAGATCGGGACCGCCTACACCGAGCTCGTCGACCCGCTGGAGCAGCGCGAGCGGCTGGTCGCGCAGGCGCGGCGCCGCGCCGTCGACACGGAGTCGATGGAGGTCGACGAGGCGTTCTTGAGCGCGTTGGAGTACGCGATGCCGCCGACCGGCGGGCTCGGACTCGGCGTCGACCGGATCGTGATGATGCTGACCGGCGTCGGCATCCGCGAGACGCTGGCGTTCCCGTTCGTACGACCCCAGCGGGTCACCGGCTGACCCGCCGAGCCATGCGCTGCTCGTGCCCCGGGCCCGGCTGCGCGGTCAGAACGGCCAGCCGTCACGCATCGGACCGTCATCGCCCGGCTCGATGAGGTGCTCGTGCGCGAACAGCGTCGCGAAGACCTCGGGCGGCATCGACAGGAAGCCCTCGATGTCCGTGGCCTGTGAGCGGTGCGCCTCGAGCGACGCGCGCTTCTGGGCGAGGTAGCCCGACGTGTCGACGCGCCAGGTGATCTCGTCCTCCGTGCTGCCGAGCGGGTTGCCGTCGTCCATCGGCGCCTCCGGGTCGAAGTCGCCGATGACGTCCATCCCGGCCTCGCGCGCCGCGCGCACCATCGAGACGATCTCGGTGCGGTTCATCGTCGACTCGAGCAGCCGCGGCCGCGACGCGGCGAGCTCGGCGGCGCGGTGCGCGAGGTGGTGCACCTTCACGTGGTCGGGATGGCCGTAGCCGCCGTGCCAGTCGTAGCCGACCAGGAAGTCGGCCTGCTCCTCGTCCAGGACGTCGGCAACGCGCCGCGCCGCCTCGTCGAGGTCGGCGCGGTGCAGCGAGCCCTCGTGGTCGTTCTGCTCCCAGCCGGTCATGCCCGAGTCGGAGTAGCCGAGCCAGGCGATGCGGGCGAGCCCGATGGCCGCGGCCGAGGCCTCGGCCTCGCGGCGTCGGTGGTCGGCCACGGTCTCCCCCTCGACCGCGTCTGCCGCCACCTCGCCGTGCTCGCCGTTGGTGGCGAACACGACGACCACGCGGTGACCCTCGGCCGCCGCGCGGGCCATGGTGCCCGCCGTCTGCGACGCCTCGTCGTCGGGATGCGCGTGCAGGTAGACGATCGTGGCCATCAGAACAGTGCCGATGCGAGGTTCTGGCGGCCGCGCAGGACCCGCGGGTCGTCGTTGCCGACGGCGGCGAACAGCCCGATCAGGTGCTCGCGGGCGCGGTCGCGCTGGTCGCCCGTCGTACGACGGACCAGGTCCACGAGGCGGTCGAAGGCGTCGTCGACGTGGCCCCCGAGCAGGTCGAGGTCGGCCACCAGCGTCTGCGCGTCGACGTCGTCGGGGTCGGCCGCCGCGGCCGCTCGGGCGGCCTGGAGGTCGGCGCCCCGGGTGCGCTGGAGCACCTTCGCCATCGCGAGCCCGGCGGCCGCCTCGGTGTCGGCCGGGTTGGCGTCGACGAGGCGTTGGTACTCCGCGATGGCACCCTCGATGTCGTTGTTCTCCAGCGC
>JBAUWD010000445.1:0-5940 GCA_049583575.1 Nocardioides sp. | reverse complement strand
GCGCGCCCGCGGTCCAGCGCCTTGGCGACGCGCGCGTTGAGCAGCCGCAGGCGCGCCGACGGCAACCGGTCCAGGACCACCTCGCGGGTCAACGCGTGGACGAACCCGTACCGGGCCGGCGTCTCGTCCAGCGCCTCGACCAGTCCCACGGCGGTCGCGGCGTCGACCGCGTCGATGATCGGCTCCCGCCCTCCTTCGCCGGCCCGGATCAGCGTCGCGAGGTCGAACGTCTCCCCCAAGACGGCGGCCAGCTCGATCGTCTTCCGGACAGCCGGACCGAGCCCGGCCATCCGGGCGCCGACGGTGTCGGCGATCGAGGCCGGGATGTGCTGGCGACCGCGCAGCGCCGAGACGCCGCCGCGGCGTTCCAGGTCCGCCCACAGCTCCCTGAGGAAGAACGGGTTCCCTCCGGTGCGGTCGCGCAGCATCGCCGCCGGGGCGCGCGCTCCGGCTGGGGGGATGCCTGTGTGGTGGCTGACGAACTCGGTGATCGCCTCGGTGTCGAGGCCCCCGAGGTCGAGCCGGTGCACGCCCCCGAGCCGGTGCAGCTCGGCCAGGCGCTCGCTCAGCTCCGCCGAGTGGTCGGGAGCGGTGGTCCGAAGGCTGGCCACCAGCAGGGTGTGGGCGTTGACGCAGGAGCCGGCGAGGTGCTCGAGGAGGGCGACGGTGGGCGACGTCGCCCAGTGCAGGTCCTCGATGACCACCGCGAGCGGCCGGTCCTTCGACAGTCGCCGGAAGAGCTGGGCCAGCGCGTCGTAGAGGTCGCGGCGGAGGTCGCCGACGGTCTCGTCCGCGTCCAGCGGCAGGGGTGCGGCCCGGGCGGAGAGCCGTCGCAGGTCGAACGGCGCGCCGTCCAGCAGCTCGGCGATCGCGTCGGGATCGCCGTGCTCGAGGAGGTGGTCGAGGATCTCGACGAAGGGCGCGTAGGGCACCCCGGCGTCCCTGCCCGCGGCACCGACCAGCACCGTGACACCGTGGTCGTGGAGTGCTCCGGCGAGCTCGGCCGCGAGGCGGGTCTTGCCGCATCCGGGCTCGCCTCCGATGAGCACGACCTGGCCGTCGCCCGCCTCGACCCTCGGCCAGATGCGCTCCAGAGCCAGCAGCTCGTTCCGGCGTCCCACCAGCCGCGACCGCCGGGCGGCGGCGAAACGGCCAGGAAGCGGCACCGGGCGCCACGACCCCATGGACCTGGACGCTACCGCGGGCGCCGGTGGATCTCGATGGTCAGATCTGACTATCCGGCCGCGCGGCGGACTCGGTCGGTTCCGATCATGACAGGGCCTCGCTCCAGGTGGATCGTGGACCGACACCAGCCGCAGCGAGCGAAGGAGCAAGCCAGTGACCACGACCATCGACCTGCAGACCGGCAGTGGCGTCGTGCGGCCGGGGGACGCCGACTACGACGAGGCCAGGTCGGTGTACAACGCCATGATCGACCGGCGCCCTGCCGCGATCGCGCGCTGCCGGTCGGTCGACGACGTGCAGGCGGCCCTCACCGCCGCACGGGTTGCCGGCCTGGCCGTAGCCGTGCGCGGCGGTGGCCATTCCGGGCCGGGCTTCGGCACGGTTGACGGCGGCCTGGTCATCGACCTCTCGCCGATGTCGGCCGTCGAGGTCGACCCGTCCGCGCGCACGGCACGGGTGCAGGGCGGTGCCACGCTGAGCGCGCTGGACCGGGCCACGCACGCCCACGGGCTGGCCACGCCCGCCGGGATCGTCGGCTCAACTGGGATCGGCGGGCTGACGTTGGGAGGCGGGCACGGCTACCTGTCGCGCAAGTACGGACTCACCATCGACAACCTGCTCTCCGCGGAAGTCGTCCTGGCGGACGGGCGCGTGGTCACCGTATCGGAGGACGAGGAGTCCGACCTCTACTGGGCGATCCGGGGCGGCGGGGGGAACTTCGGCGTCGTGACGGCCTTCACGTTCCGGCTGCACCCCGTCCGGAACGTGATCTGCGGCCCGACGGCATGGCCGGGGTCGGCGACCGCCGACATCCTGCGGTGGTACGGCGAGTTCCTGCCGGCCCAGAACGAGGACCTGTACGGCTTCCTGGCCACGATGACGGTGCCTCCTGTGGAGCCGTTCCCCGAGCCCTTCCACCTCCACAAGGCCTGCGCGATCGTGTGGTGCTACACCGGTGACCCGGCCGACGCCGCCGATGTCCTCGCTCCGGTGCGCGCGATGGAGCCGGCCTGGGACGGGACCGGCGAGGCGCCGTACCCCGCGCTGCAGGCGTCGTTCGACGCGCTGCTGCCCAAGGGCCTGCAGTGGTACTGGCGCGGTGACTTCTTCCGATCCGTCCCCGACGAGGCGGCCGACCTGCATGCGCGGTTCGCGGAGGAGGCGCCGACGCCGCTGTCGCAGATGCACCTGTACCCCGTCGACGGCGCCGTGCACCGGGTCGGGCCCACGGAGACCGCCTGGGCGCACCGGGACGTGACGTTCTCCCAGGTGATCGTCGGCGTGGACGAGCAGCCGGAGAACGCCGCCGCCATCACCAGGTGGACGAAGGACTACCACGACGCGCTCCACCCGTACTCCGCCGGCAGCGCGTACGTGAACTTCATGATGGACGAGGGTGCGGACCGCGTGCGCGCGACCTACGGAGCGAACTACGAGCGACTGTCCCGACTCAAGGAGGCCTACGACCCCGACAACGTGTTCCGGTCCAACCAGAACATCGAGGCGTCCGGGCGCTGACTCGGGCAGCGGCGAGGGGGCGCGGCGGTAGGGCCCGCGCGGTGAGGAAGCCCGACCCCGTCTCAGGACGGACGCCGGCTACCGGGCGGTGGCGCCCTCGTGGTCGAGCAGCGACCTGAGGTAGTCCTCGACGTTGTCGAAGTTCGACTCGACGCCGTCGAACCTGGTCATGTGGTCGCGTCCCGCCTGGTCGCGGAACGCGAGGGTCCACCTCAGCGTCGTCACGCCGTCGGTCTCGCGCAGCTCCATCGTCTCGACGGCCTCCGCGTCCGGCCAACCGTCGAACCGCCACGTCTCCACCGTCCGCGTGGGCGGCTCGAGCTCGAGGTAGGTGCCGCGGAAGGAGCACTCGACGCCCTCGTCGGTCACCATCACGTAGTGGTAGTCGCCCCCGACCCGCAGGTCGATCGAGCAGACCGTGACCTCCTCGCCGTACGGCGCGAAGGTCTTGCGCACGTGCTCGGGCTGGGTGAAGACGTCGTACACGAGCTGGATCGGGGCGTCGAACTCCCGGGTGACGACGATGTCGAGCTCGTTCGGGAACTCGATGACTGCACGGTGCCGTCGAACGTTCATGGTCCTTCTCCTTGCTGTTGTAGCGCCTCGAGGTAGTCGTCCACCCGGTCGAGGCGGTCGTTCATCGCCTGCTCGTACTGGGCCAGCCACTCGCGGAACGGCCGCAGGCGGGCGGGTTCCAGGCGGTACAGCCGGCGCCGGCCGTCTGCCCGGCAGCGGACGAGGCCGACCTCGCTGAGCACCCGGAGGTGCTTCGAGACCTGGGGCTGGGGCATGGCCAGGTCGTCCACGAGCGTCCCGACCGCCTTCTCTCCGGCGATCAGGGCGTCGAGGATGTCGCGTCGGTGTGCCTCGGCAACGGCGTTGAAGACGTCTGTGGTCGTGGCGGAGCGGGGCACTCACCTAACGTATGCCGTTATCGACATATGTCAAGACGGTGGGCGGTCAGTGCCCGGGGAGCGGCCCGGTGACCTTCGGCGGAGCCGGCGGGCCGAGCCAGGTGGCACCGGTCCACTCGCTGATCAGGGAGCGGTACTCGGGGGAGTGCTGGTAGCTGCTGTGGCCGAGCACGGCCGGGCCGGCGTCGCCGTACGCCGCGCTCGGGACCTCGATCACCACCCGGTCGTGCTCGTCCCCGACGGTGTCGGAGAACACGCGGTACCCGAGCGGGTCGGCGCGCCGGAAGAGGTTGACCCAGCGTCCCTGCTCCACCAACGGCGAGAGGTGCCGGCCCGGCGGGGTGACGAAGGGCGGCTCCTCCACGTCATGGGGCAGGTCGGGGAAGGGGTCGCTGAGCCGGATCGGTCCGTTCGTCGGCCGGTAGGGGATCGCCTCGGGACCGTAGACCCTCGGAAAGACCCGGCCGTAGATGCCGCGGACCTGGCTGCCGAACGTCAGCAGATGGATCCCGGACAGGTCCTCGAGCCGCATCAGCATGGCCACCGAGATCACCGAGCCCTGGCTGTGTGCGGCGATCACGACGTCGGCTCGCGGACGCGCCCAGGCCACCCGGGTGAGGAGCTCGGGAATGACGCGCTCGGCGTAGCAGGGTGGTGCGAGGGGATGCGCCGCGCGCGGCCAGAACGTCGTGAGGTCCCAGATGATGCCGACGTTCTTCCGCCAGCCCTCGTCGGCACGCACCTTCGAGCCGAGCAGGACCAACGCGGCGGAGAAGCCGAGCACGACGAGCAGCGACACGTTGGCGGCGTACCCGAGGAAACGGCTGACGGTGGTCGACCCGCGACTCAGCGCGACGTAGTCCTTGGTCGAGCTCAGCCCGACCAGCACCAGCGCGATCGGCGCGGTGATCACGCCGATCCAGCTGAGCAGGGACTCCGCGCGGTGGGCGAGCGCGGCACCGGCCCGAGCGGACTTCACCGGCCCGCGGTCGGCTGGGGGGACCGTCCAATGTCCACCGGAGGCGCGGAAGTCCCGACTCTCGAACAGCGGGTCCTGCGAGTCCGTCACGGGCTTGGCGACGCGACGGCGGAAGGTCAGCCAGCATCCGACGACCAGGAGCCCGGCCAGCAGCAGCCAGACCAGCTGCGCGATCGGCGCCCAGATGAGCACCGGCGGCAGCACGAGTGCGGAGCGCTCGTCCGAGCTGAGCTGGAGCACCAGCACGTCCGCCTGTCGGGACGTCGTCGCGGGCAGGATCGAGCTGCCGCGTCCGGCATGGCTGAGCAGGGTGCCGGAGGGCAGCTGGACGGTGCTCGAGTCGTAGGTCCCGCTGACGACGTAGAAGCGCTCCTCGGTGTCGCTGCCACTGCTCGGGGTGAGCCAGGCACTCCTGGCCGACACGACGTACCCGTGCCTGCCCCTCGCGAGGTGCAGCGGGCGGACGTCGACCGGGCCCTGGAGGGTGAGCCGGTGCAGCTGGTCGGTGGTGGGCCGAGTCGTGCCGTACGGCTCGACGCCGGTGGTCAGACGCGCGACGCTCTGGCTGCCGTTGAGGTAGTTGGCGGCTCCGGTCACCGCCGCGGTGGTGAACAGCAGCGCGAGCCAGGCGGCGCCGGCCATCATCACCGAGGCGCCGGCGCCGTTCCAGGCCTTGTCCGTGTGCTCGGCGTGCGGCGGTCCGAAGAAGTGCCACCAGGTGGCCACGCCGCCGAGGACGACGAGCACGGCGATCGCCGCCAGTACCGGTCCGCTGGTCAGGTCGAGGCGCTCGCTCTTGTGGTTGGTCAGCGTCACGACGTACCCGCCCACGACGGCCACGACCGCGACCAAAGGCGGCACCCACCACCACGACTGCTCGATCCGGTCGGCCGAGAACACGCAGAGGTGCAGCACGGTCAGGGCCACGAAGAGGACGACGAACATCTGGTTGTGGAACCGGAAGTCGACGTACTCGTCGTACGCCGAGCGTGGCTGCAGGACGAGCAGCACCAGGGTCACCAGGCTCAGCAGGCCCGAGATGGGGATCAGCCAGGCCCAGCCCGCCGGGCGAGCGGGGCGACGGTAGTCGTTGTCCACCCTGACGCAGCCGACCGCGCACAGGAGCAGGACGAACGCACCCAGCACGCCGATCGCGAGGAACGAGGAGCGCCATCCGGCCGAGGACGTCAGTGCCCCCTCCCGCCACGCGTGACCGGCCACCAGCGTGGTGACGGTGGCGAAGCCGGCCGCGACGTGCAGGTTGCGCAGCTCCGTCGTACGCCCGGTGCCGCTCCACAAGCCGCCCTGGCTCAGGACCGGCCTCGTCCCGACGAGCTGTCCGGC
>JBAUWD010000444.1:0-2703 GCA_049583575.1 Nocardioides sp. | reverse complement strand
GCCAGCAGTGCGGCAGCGGCCCGCAGCGCGGCCACGTGAGCACCGGCGTAACGGGTCGGCACGTCGACGGCGACCATCGCCTCGCTCAGCGACTCGGCGGCCCGGGCGAGATAGGAGTGGGTGGTGGCGGGGAGCGAGAACGGACTCCCCTCGACAGGCTCAGGACGGCGCATGCCGGTCGCCTCCTAGTCCACGCAGCCGACGAGCGCCCAGCGCCCGTCGCTCCAGTCGAAGGCGAGGTCGAAGACTCCGCCCCCGTCACCCGCCGCGCCGCGGCCGGCCTCGACGCGCCACAGCTCGCGCTCCCCCAGGAGATCGGCACCGGCCCGACCTCTCGGCGCGTCGCCCTGCTCCCCCACCGGCTCGTCTGACCCGATCACCGCACGCGCGCCGCCGGACTGCCACCAGGGCCCCGTCTCCACCCAGTGCGCCAGCACCGCACGGACCTTCCACAACCGACCACGCCACAGGAACTGCTCGGGACCGTCGGTCCCCGACACCTGGCCCATCCGGGTCTCGACGGGATCGTCGTAACGCCTCATGCCCTCTCCCCACCGTGCGCTCGGTCGACCCCGAACCCGACCCGGTGAGGACGGGGGTCGAGGTCGCCCTCACCGGGGTCGGTGATCGAACATGTGTTCGAACAAGGAGTACGGTACACCTCCCCGCCGACAGCGCAAGAGGGTCGGGCGGACGGGTGTGGACAACGGCTCAGGCGGCGCCTTCGAGCCAGGGACCGGCGAGGTAGCCGAGGGTGTCGCGATGCCACAGGCACACGGCGGTGACACCCTCGACGAAGAGCGAGACGACCGCGAGCAGGACGAACACCGGGGGCGGACGCAGCAGGAACCCGAGGGCGATGCTGGCGAACAGCGTCGCCAGCACCAGCCCGGTCAGGCCGAGCTGGCCCCAGCGGTGCCCCTCACGGAAGAACACCGTGAGCACCCACACCAGCATCGCCGCGACGACGAACATCGTGGCACCGACCGGCAGGAAGGCCGGCGGTGAGAACCCCGCCTGCTCGAGGCCGACGCTGCCACCTTGTGCGAAGGCCTCGCGCGCACCGTCGTGACGTCGGGCCCACGAGCCGATCACCGCGTTGTGGAAGACCGCCATCAGGACGACGGTCAGCCCGATCAGGGCCACCAGCCCCCACGCGGCCCGGATGGCCAGGGCCACCGAGCCCGGCAGTCGCCGATCCACCGTCATCCCTTCCGGCTAGGGTCGGCGTCATGTCCGCCCCCGAGCCTGCCGCCGTCACCAGGTTCAAGGAGGCCCACACCGCCCTGGGAGGCGGGGGCCGCATCGTCATCCTGCCAGACACGGTCCACACCGCCGTGCTCGCGGCGGCCGCCCTCGGCTGCGAGGTGGGCGCGATCGCCAACAGCCTGCTCTTCGACGCCGGCGGCACCCCCGTCCTGATCCTCACCTCCGGTGCCCACCGGGTCGACACCACGGCGACGGCCGAGCGCATCGGCGTACCCCTCCTGAGACGAGCCTCCCCCGACTTCGTCCGGGCGCACACCAGCCAGGTGATCGGCGGCGTCTCCCCGATCGGCCACCCCGCCCCGGTGGCCACGTGGCTCGACGTCGCGCTGCGGCAGTACGACGAGATCTGGGCCGCCGCGGGCCACCCGGCCGCCGTCTTCTCCACGACGTACGACGAGCTGCTCGCGCTGACCGGAGCCTCCGAGACCGAGGTCGACTGACGGCACGGGGGTCCGGGTCGACCCGGGCCGCAGCAACCGATCCTGACGGCCTGTCCGACCCACTGCCGGCGCCGTGGTCGGCGTCCTCTGGCCGGGCAGGCCGACTCGCTCAACGGTGCGGTGGGCGCGGTCGTCGGCGGAGGTACGGCGCTGCTCTCGCACTCCGTGAAGGCCGGCACCCGGCTGGCGAGCAACGCCTCCCCCGAGCCGGTGACCAACATCGCCGCCAGCGTGTCCGAGGACGCCGCGGTGCTCGCGGTGGTGTGGTTCGCGGTCCAGCACCCGCGTGCGGCCGTCGGGACGAGCGCGTTCCCGTCACCTAGGGTGCGCGCATGGCCCGGGTGGTGGTGATCGGCGGCGGCTTCGGCGGCCTCGCCTCCGCACTGCGTCTGGCCAAGCTCGGGCACGGGGTCACGTTGGTCGAGGAGCGGGAGCTCGGCGGTGCGCTCACGCCGTTCACCAGGGACGGGTTCTCGTGGGACACGGCGTCGTACACAACGGTGCCCGGGGTCGTGCGCGACCTGTTCCGGAAGTCGGGACGGCCGCTGGAGAAGGAGCTGGAGCTGGTCCAGCTCGACTGCCTGCGCGAGCACTGGTTCGAGGACGGCTCCTCCCTCGTACTGCCGGTGGGTCGCGCCGCCCAGCTCGAGGCGTGGGACGAGCTGGGTGCCGGACTCGGCAGCCAGTGGGTCGACCACGTGGCGTCGTACGCCGACGACTGGGAGGTGCTGCGGCGCGGCTACGTCGAGGTGCCCTGGAGCGCCGACCGGGTGCCGCACGAGCTGGCCGCGCGCCTGGACTCGCGCGAGATGTTGGCCAAGCGGCTCAAGCGCGCTCTGCGCGACCCTCGGCTACGGGCGGTGGCGAGCCATCAGTTCGCGATCGACGGGCACGACGAGCGCAACGTGCCCGCGTGGGCCGGGCTGACGGCGTACCTGGAGCAGCGGTTCGGCGCGTGGGCGTTCGCCGAGGGCACGGGAGCACTCCGCGACGC
>JBAUWD010000443.1:0-8907 GCA_049583575.1 Nocardioides sp. | reverse complement strand
GAGGGCACCCAGGGCGGCGAGCAGCCGTACGGCGGACGCCGCGTCGTCGGCGGCCAGGCACCGGCGCAGCACCTCGGCGAGATTGCCCTCCTCCATGGTGAGCAGGTCCACGGCCTCGACCTGACGCGCGCCGAACACGTCGGGCCGCACGCGGTCGGAGACCGCCAGCGCCCAGCGGCACTGCGCCGCGCGCGCCTGGTCGACGCCGCCCGACTCGGCCAGCCGCTTGGCGCCGTACTCCCGGACGGTCTCGAGCATCCGGTAGCGCGTCACCCCGTGGTGCTCGGCCACCGTGAGCAGGGACTGGTCCACGAGGGCGTCGACGAGGTCGGGCCCCGCTCGACCGAGCACCTCCGCCGCGGCCGGCGCCGAGAGGCCGTCGTGGAACACCGAGAGCCAGGCGAGGGCACGCTGTTCGTCGGGGGACAGCAGGTCCCACGACCAGGCGATCACCGCGGTCAGTGTCTGGTGTCGCGCGGGGGCGGTGCGGTCGCGCCCCCGCAGGAGGGTGAAGCGGTCGTCCAGGGCGCGGCGCACCTCGTCGGCCGACATCGTGCGGATCCGGGCGGCCGCGAGCTCGACGGCGAGCGGGAGCCCGTCGAGGCGGGCCACGATCTCGCCGACCACGTCGGACGGGAGCTCGGCGTCACGACGCACCGCGCGCGCCCTTCGGCAGAAGAGCTCGGCGCCGTCGGCCGCCGCCAGCTGGCTGAGCAGGAACACCCGCTCGGCGGCGATGCCCAGGGGTGAGCGGCTGGTGGTGACGACCCGGAGGTCGCGCGTCGTGGCCAGGAGGAACGCCACCAGCGACGCCGCGGCGTCCAGCACGTGCTCGCAGTTGTCGAGGACCAGCAGCGTCGGCACCGTGTCGAGCTCCTGGGAGATGCGGCCGCGGACGTCCGCGAGCTGTGCCGCCGTGAGGGTACGCCGTCCGGTCACCGAGTGGCGGACGCCCAGTGCCGAGCCCACCTCGGAGACGACGTCGTCGGCCGAGGAGATGCCCACGAGCTCCACGAAGTGCACCCGCGGCTGGGTCGCCTCCTGCGCCAGCACGTGCGCGATCCGCGTCTTCCCCAGGCCGCCGGGGCCGAGGATGGTGGTCAGGCGGCCCGTCCTGACCAGGCCGCGCAGGGCCGCCAGGTCGTCGGCCCGGCCCAGGAGCTCGTCGCCGGCGTACTGCACGCCGCTGCGGACCGGCGCGTCCGAGGCGAGGATCTCCCGCTGGACGCGCTGCAGCACCGGGTCGGGATCGACACCCAGCCGGTCGGCCAGGTCGCGGCGGTACGTCTCGTACCTGGCCACGGCCGACGGGGCGCCGGCCACCGCGGCCTCGCTGCGCAACAGCGCCTCGAGCACGCCGAGGTCGTCGGGGTCACGCTCGTGCGCGACGAGCAGGAGGGGCAGTGCCTCGGCGTCCTTGGCGCACCGCGCCAGAGCCACCGCGTGGTCGCGCGCCAACGCGCCCTCCAGAGACACCGCCTCACGGCGCAGAGCGGCCAGCGCTCCCTCACCCGACGTGTCCGCTGCCCGTGGCAGGAGGTCGAGCGCCGCACCGGTCGCGGCCAGGGCCGCCTGCGGCTCACCACGACGCAGGGCCGTGCGCCCGTCCGCGGCCAGCCGGACCAGCAGCAGGGCGTCGACGGCCCCGGTCCCGAGGCCGAGGCGGTAGCCCCCCTCGTACCGCTCGATCAGCTCGGGCCCAGCGGTGCCGCGCAGTCGCGACACCAGCACCTGCAGCGCCTTGGCCGGCGCGGCCGGACGGTCGTCGCGCCACACCGCGTCGACGAGGGCGCCGTCCCCGAGCCCCGACGGATGCCGGGTCAGTGACGCGAGGAGGTCTGCCGGCCGGGCGCCCGCGACCGGGACCCCGTCGTACGACACCTCGCGCAGGAGCCGGAGCCGGATCGTCACCCCGCCAGCATAGGAACCCGGGATGCAGGCTGTTGCCGTCCCGCGGCGCTGGCGGCGCTGGCGGCGCTGGCGGCGCGCAGGCAGGATGGAGGCACCCGTCGAAGGAGTGGACCGTGAAGAGCACCATGCAGGACGTCCCCCTCACCATCGGCCGGCTGCTGGAGCACGTCACCAGGGTCTACCCCGACACCGAAGTGGTCACCGCCACCGAGGACGGCAGCCGCAGGCGTACCTACGCCGAGGTCGCCGAGCGCGCGGGTCGGCTGGCCAACGCGCTGCGCACGCTCGGCGTGGACGGCGACCAGCGGGTGGCGACCTTCATGTGGAACAACGTCGAGCACCTGGAGGCCTACCTCGCGGTGCCCTCCATGGGCGCGGTGCTCCACACGCTCAACATCCGGCTCTTCCCGGAGCAGCTGACCTACATCGCCAACCACGCCGAGGACCGGGTGGTCATCGTCGACGCGGCGCTGGTGGCGCCCTTCGCGAAGCTCCTGCCGTCCTTCGAGACGGTGCGGCACGTCCTCGTGGCCGGGCCCGAGGCGGCCGACGCCGACGTGTCCGCGATCGAGGCCGCCGGCGTGCCGGTCGGACTCTACGAGGAGGCGCTCGCGGCGGCCGACGTCGCGTTCGACTGGCCCCGCACGGACGAGCGGGACGCGGCCGCGATGTGCTACACCTCGGGCACCACCGGCAACCCCAAGGGCGTCGTCTACAGCCACCGTTCGGCGTACCTCCACTCGATGGCGGTCGCGATGGGCGACGCGATGGGCCTGACGCCGTACGACACGGTGCTGCCGATCGTGCCGATGTTCCACGCCAACGCCTGGGGTCTGCCCTACGCCGCCCTGATGGTGGGCGCGGGCCTCGTGATGCCCGACCGCTGGCTCCAGCCCGAGCCTCTGGTACGGCTCATCCAGACCGAGCGGGTGACCTTGTCGGGCGCCGTACCGACGATCTGGAACGACATCCTCACCTACGCCGACCAGCACGACTCCGACCTCTCCTCGATCCGGCTCGTCCCGTGCGGCGGCTCGGCCGTCCCGATGAGTCTCCAGCAGGCGCTGCTCGACCGGCACGGCGTCCGGGTCATCCAGGCCTGGGGTATGACGGAGACCAGCCCGGTCGCGTCGGTGGCGTGGCCGCCGGTGGGCGTCGACGGCGACGAGGAGTGGCGGTTCCGGGCGAGCCAGGGTCGCACCGGCTCGTCGGTGAGCGCGCGGATCGTCGGCGACGACGGGCAGGAGCTGCCACGCGACGGTCGGTCCGTCGGCGAGCTCGAGGTGCGCGGGCCGTGGGTGACCGCCGGCTACTACCACGCCGACGACTCCGACGCCGACCAGAAGTTCCATGACGGGTGGCTGCGCACCGGCGACGTGGGTACCCTCGACCGGCTCGGCTACATCACGCTGACCGACCGCGCCAAGGACGTCATCAAGTCCGGTGGCGAGTGGATCTCGTCGGTGGACCTGGAGAACGCGCTGATGAGCCACCCCGACGTGGTCGAGGCCGCCGTCGTCGGCATCCCCGACGAGAAGTGGCAGGAGCGACCGCTCGCGAGCGTCGTGCTCCGGGAGGGCGCGGCGACCACGCCCGAGCAGCTGCGCGATCACCTCGCCCGGTCGTTCGCGAAGTGGCAGCTGCCCGAGGCCTGGGCGTTCATCGACCACGTCCCGCGCACGTCGGTCGGCAAGTTCGACAAGAAGATGCTGCGCAAGGAGTACGCCGAGGGCGGCCTCGACGTCGCACGCTGCTGACCCGGGGTCGGTCAGACGGAGACCTCGGACCTCCGGGCCGAGGCCTCGGCCAGGCGGGTCAGGGCGAACTCCGTGATCCGGACCAGGGCGCGCTTGGACGACTCGCGGTCGCGCGCGTCCACGCTGATGAGAGGTACGTCGTCCGGCAGGGCGAGCGCCTGCGCGACCTCGTGCAGCGGGTACTGCGGGCCACCCTCGAAGGCGTTCACCGCGACGATGAACGGCACGTCCTTCGACTCGAAGTAGTCCAGGGGCGCGAACGCCGCGTCGAGCCGGCCCGTGTCGACCAGCACGATCGCACCGATGGCGCCCCGCACCAGGTCGTCCCACATGAACCAGAAGCGCTTCTGCCCGGGGGTCCCGAACAGGTAGAGCACGATGTCCTCGGCGAGGGTGATCCGGCCGAAGTCCATGGCCACGGTGGTCGTCGACTTCGACGGCGTGCTCGCGAGGTCGTCGACGCCCTCGGACTCGTTGGTCACCAGCGCCTCGGTGCGCAGGGGCACGATCTCGGACACGGACCCGACCAGAGTCGTCTTGCCGACGCCGAAGCCGCCTGCGATCACGATCTTCGTCGAGGCGGCGGCGCGACGGCTGCCGTTAGAGGGCACGGAGTCCACGGAGGGTCCTTTCGAGGAGGTCGAAGCGTTCGTCATCGGTGGAGTTCTCGGTGATGGTCGCCTGCACGTGCACGTAGCCCTGCTGGACGAGGTCGCCCAGCAGCACCCGAACCACCCCGATGGGCGCCTTGACCAGGGCCGAGACCTCCGCCACCGAGCGGAGGTCGAGGACCGACACGATCCTGCCCTGGACGTCCTCGCCCCAGGCGCGGCGGGTGGCCGAGGTGTCGAGCCTCAGCGTCGCCTCGAGGGGCAGGTCGACCGTGGTGCGCGTGCGGCCGGCCGTCAGCGCATAGGGCCGGACGATGCGGGCGGCGGGAGGACTCGCCACGCGCTCGGGTTCGTCTGCGGACATGACACCTCCTAGACCCCGGGCATCCGGGCCTGGGCCTGGACCATCTGGCCGACGCGCTCGACGAGGAGGGCCATCTCGTAGCCCACCTGTCCGATGTCGGCGGAGGCCTGGGTCAGCACCGCGAGGTGCGACCCGTCGCCCACGCTCATCAGGAGCATGAAGCCGTTCTGCATCTCGACGATGGTCTGCAGCACCGCACCGCCCTCGAAGAGGCGTGCCGCGCCGGTGGCCAGGCTCGCGAGACCGGACGACACGGCCTCCACCTGCTCGGCGCGCTCGGCGGGGAGCCGGCCGCTGGCCGCCATCAGCAGCCCGTCGGCCGACACCAGTACGGCGTGCGCGGCACCCGGGACGCTGTCGACGAAGCGGTTCACGACCCAGTCGAGCTCGCGGGTCTCGGTCTCGACGGTCGTCATGGCTGCCTGGAGGCTCTCGGTCATGCTGGGCCAGTCTCCTCGTAGTCGTTCGTGATGGGCTGTGCCGACGCGGCCGCCCGGCCACGGGACACACCGGCCGCGTGTGCGGCCAGTCGGTTGCGGATGGCCTCGGGGTCACGCGTGACCACGGTCGGCTCGGGGCTCATGCCACCGGGAACCAGCCGGCCACCGGGACGGCGTACCGGCAGCCCGGTGGGGGTGACGCCCTCGGTCTCTCCGTCCTCGGACCGGTCGGCCGCGCTCCAGCCACGCTCCACCTCGGGGTCGACCCAGGTGCTGTCGGACTCGTCGTTCAGCCAGTTGGAGCGCAGCTGGCCGAAGATCGGCGTCTGCTGCGGCTCCGCGTCGCCGGGCACGTGCTCGCCCTCGAGAGCGGACGCGGCGGCCGTCGCCGAGAGCGGTCGGCGGATCTTGAGCCGGACCGGCATGTCCGGGACCGGAGCCGGAGCCTCCGTGGGCTCGATGAGCGCCACCGGCGCCAGCAGTTCGGCGGTCTCGGCCACGGTCTCGGCCACGGTCTCGGCCAGGGGCTCGTCGGTCGCGGCAGGCTCCGGCTGCTCCTCGGTGAACTCCTGCTCGCCCGTCTCGACGCCCGTCTCGACTCCCGCCTCGACGTCCGCCTCGGCGACCGTCTCCGCGAGCTCCGGCTCGTCGACGTGGGACTCCTGGGAGTCGGGCTGGTCCGACGCGGCTTCCTCGTGAGCCACGACCTCGGTCTGCGGCTCGTCCCCCGGCGTCTCCAGCTCCGCCGTCTCCAGCTCCGCCGTCTCCAGCTCCGGCGTCTCGTGCTCGGACGTCTCGTCGATGTCCTCGGTCGCCTCGGCCAGGTCGTCGTGACGCTCGGTCCCGAAGTCCGGGCTCACCACTTCGGCCAGAGTCTCGTCCTGGGCGCGGTCGGAGGTCGGCAGCGGGATCGGGCCACCGTCCAGAACGCCCGGCTCCAACGTCTCGATCTCGTCGTCCATGCCCGGCAGGGCGATCGGCTCCGTGGCCGCGTCGAGGGCACTCGGGGGTGCCTCGAACATGCTGACCGCGGCCGCCGGCGTCGGAACCGGCTCCGACTCGTGCGCGGCGAAGCCGGGACGGCGGCGAGGCAGTCCGGTGACCGCGGCGATGGCCTCCTCGATCCGCTCGAGGTAGGGGTCGTAGTCCTCGTCCGGCTCCTCCTCGACGACGGGCGCGGGGGGTTCGACCTGCTCGGGGGCGTCGAGGATCGACACGTGCTCGACCGGCTCGTCCGTGGCGAGCACGGCGGCGGGCAGGACGATCGAGGCGATGATGCCGCCACCGTTGACGTTGCGGCGGAGCTTGACCTTCAGGCCGTGCTCCTCCGCGAGGCGGCTCACCACGAACAGACCCATCCGGCGGGCGGTGTCGATGGTGACCTCGCCACCGCTCTTGAGGGACTCGTTCGCGCGGGCCAGGGCGTCGCCGGCCATGCCGAGGCCCGAGTCGATGACCTCGATCTCGACCCTGCCTTCCTCCTCGGCCGCCTGGATGGTGACCGGGCTGCCCGGGGGCGAGTACGAGAGCGCGTTGTCGATGAGCTCGGCCATGAGGTGGACGACGTCCGCCGCCGCGCGACCGGACACCATCCGGTCGGGCGTCGCGTCGATGCGCACCCGCTGGTAGTCCTGCACCTCCGAGACCGCGGCGTGGATGACGTCCGAGACGCTGAGCTCCTCGAAGCTCGCCGTACGGCCCGTCGTCCCGCCCAGGATCACCAGGCTCTCGGCGGTACGGCGCATCCGGGTGGCGAGGTGGTCGAGGCTGAACAGCTGCTCGAGGCGCTGCGGGTCCTCTTCGTCCTGCTCCAGCGACTCGATCAGCGCGAGCTGCTGGTTGACCAGCGTGGTGTTGCGGCGGGACAGGGTCACGAACATCGCGCCGACCTGCGTGCGCAGCTGGGCCTCGCCCGTCGCCAGGTTGACGGCCTGCTGATGCATGTCGTCGACCGCCCGCGCCAGCTGTCCGAGCTCTTCCCTCGTGTGCACGTCGATCTTGGTGAGCTCGTCGGGCTCCTTGCCCTCCCGGATACGGCGAACCGTCTCCGGCAGCGACACGTGAGCGACCTCGAGTGCACCGGCTCGCAGCTTGCGCAGGGGGACGATGAGCGCGCGAGCCACGAGCAGGGCGAGCATCAGCGAGGCGACCAGGGCTCCCAGGATGATCGCGGTGTCGGTCAGCGCGCGCGCCTTCGCGGCGTCCGCCCGCGAGCCGATCAGGGCGTCGATCCGGTTGACCAGGTTGGCGTTGAGGTCGTGGTACGACGCGAACATCCCCGGCCTCGCCACGAGCTCCTTCGGGTGGGCGCTGGTCGCCTGGCCGAGCCGGGTGCTGTTGTCGGCGATGAGGTTCTGCACGCGGCGTCCGCCCAGGTTGGCACGGAGGTTGTCCAGGGCCGCACCCTCGACGCCGATCTCGGCTGCCAGCCAGACCGAGCCCAGGAGGGAGGGCTGCTGGGCCGAGCTCTGGATCAGCAGCTGCTGCTTGGCCAGCGACAGCTGACCGGTCAGGGACTGGACGAGCGCCTGCACCTGCGGCATCGGCGTGCCGCTGGTGTTCAAGGTGGAGTTGACGAGCGCGGTGGCGGACCGCTCGATGTCGGTCATCTGCACCGGAGCGGAGGCGGTGATACCGGTACCGGACCCGCTGCGGATCTGTCCGCCGATGTGCGTCATCGTGGAGACGAGCTGGGCCTGGGCGGGGGTCAGGTTGGCCGAGCGGGCAGCCGCCTGCAACCGGGTGGTGGCGGAGTCGAACTGCTGGTCGGCGGTCCCGGCGCCGGTGCCCATCCGGTCGGAGAGCGACGCAGGCAGGGTCAACCGCTCGGCGGCTGCGACGTACTCGACCGCCGGCCCCAGGACCGTGGCGCGCTGCTGGTTGGTCGAGTAGGTGGACGCGTCGTTGACCTCCGACGAGACGCGCAGTCCACCGAACACGGCGGCGACGATCACGGGGATCGCCAGCACGGCCACCACCTTGCGGCGGACCGACCACTCGGACACACGGAGCTGTGACGATGCGCCCGAGATGGCGTCACGGCGAATGTTCAGCAACGGAACTCCAGAGAGACTCGAGTCGACACCGCATCTCCGACGACGTCAGCGATGACCGGGCCTGGGGGCGCCCGGCGTTGCCACGATAGGCACCCGACGAGACCCACGAAGGGCGTTTGGCAAAGAAGTGGGCCGAACGGCTGACGGCCATGGTCACAAGTGACTAGTCCGCGTCCAGTCGAGCCCGTGGATGTGCGGCCGCGAACACCTCGCGCAGGTTGTCCACCGTGACCAGGGTGTAGATCTGAGTGGTCGTGACCGACGCATGCCCGAGCAGCTCCTGGACGACACGCACGTCTGCGCCGCCCTCGAGCAGGTGCGTGGCGAAGGAGTGCCGCAGCGTGTGCGGCGAGACGTCGCGGCTGACCCCGGCTCGTTCGGCCGCCTTCACCAGCACGGTCCAGGCCGACTGGCGCGACAGCCGGCCGCCGCGGGCGTTGAGGAACAGGGCGCCGGCGCGCTCCGGCGTACGGAGCGACACCAGCTCGGGGCGCGCCCTCGTGAGATAGGCGTCGACCGCGCCGAGGGCGTAGCTCCCGACCGGGACCAGGCGCTCCTTGCCGCCCTTGCCGTGCAGCAGGACGGTGCCGTCCACGCGGTCGAGGTCGTCGACGTCGAGCCCGACCGCCTCGGAGATGCGCGCTCCGGTGCCGTACAGCACCTCGAGCAGGGCGCGGTCGCGCAGCGCCAGCGTGGTGCCCGGCGCGCCGGCCGCCTCCAGGATCGCCTCGACGTCCGCGAGCGGGAGCGCCTTCGGCAGGCGGCGGG
>JBAUWD010000442.1:0-3939 GCA_049583575.1 Nocardioides sp. | reverse complement strand
CGGAGGTCATGGACCGCATGGGCCGCAAGGACCACGCGCGCGCCGTGGCCGCCGCCGCCGGCGTGCCCGTCGTCCCGTCGTACGACGTGACCGCCGACCCGGGCACGTTCGCCTACCCGGTGCTGGTCAAGGCCGCGGCAGGCGGCGGCGGCAAGGGCATGCGGATCGTGCGCTCCCGGGGTGAGTACGCCGAGGCGGCTGCGGCCGCCGCGCGCGAGGCGCACAGCGCCTTCGGCGACGACACCCTGCTGGTCGAGAAGTACGTCGAGCACGGACGCCACGTCGAGGTGCAGGTGCTCGCCGACACCCACGGCACGGTCCTCCATCTCTTCGAGCGCGACTGCTCGACCCAGCGGCGCCACCAGAAGGTGCTCGAGGAGGCGCCCGGCCCGACCGTGACCCCGGACCTGCGCGAGCGGCTCACGTCGTCCGCGGTCGCGCTCGCGCGCGAGGTCGGCTACACGAACGCCGGCACCGTCGAGTTCCTGCTCGACGCCGACACCGGGGAGTTCTACTTCCTGGAGATGAACACGCGGCTCCAGGTCGAGCACCCCGTGACCGAGCTGGTGGTCTCGGCCGGCCCGGCCGGCGGGCGCATCGACCTGGTCGAGGAGCAGCTCCGGGTCGCGGCCGGCCTCCCGCTGACGTTCACGCAGGACGACCTGGCGCTGGACGGCCACGCGATCGAGGCCCGCGTGTACGCCGAGGACTCCTTCGGCGGGTTCCTGCCACAGGCGGGCACGACGTCGCTGGTCAGGTGGCCGACGGACGTCCGGGTCGACGAGGCACTGGCCGGCAACCAGGCGGTGAGCACGTCGTACGACCCGCTGCTGGGCAAGATCATCGCCCACGGCCACGACCGCGAGGCCGCGCGCCTGACCCTGGTCCGGGCGCTCGACGACACCGCCGTCCTCGGGCTCACGACCAACGCGGGGTTCCTGCGGGCGCTGGTCGCGAGCGACGAGTTCCGCGACGCGGCGATCGACACGGCGTGGCTCGACCGGCACGAGGTGCCCGCGCCCGACCGCGACGTCCCGCGCGTGATGGCAGCGTGGGTATCGGCGATGCTGTCGGCGGCCGACACCGGTCACCCGTTCCAGCACGACGGCTTCCGTCTCGGTGCCGCTCCGGCGCCGATCGTGGTCGAGCTGGACCGCGAGGTCGTGGTCGACCGGCACGCCGGCACCGTGGACGGCGTACCGGTGCGGCAGCTGTCCGCCGAGAACCACGTCCTCGAGCTCGACCTCGACGGCCGGAGCGTCCGCGCGTTCGTGAACGTCCAGCCCGGCATCGTCGAGGTGTCCTACCTCGGACAGCGGCACGTGCTCACCGGACCCGACCGGCTGGCCGACACCCCGACCGTCTCCGACGGCAGCGTGGTCGCGCCCATGCCCGGGACCGTGCTCGACGTGCGCGTCGCGGAGGGCGACCGGGTCGGCGAGGGCCAGGTGCTGGGCATGATGGAGGCGATGAAGATGGAGCTGTCGCTCGACGCGCCCCTGGCCGGCACCGTGGTCTCGGTGGCGGCCGCGGTCGGCGACCAGGTCGCACTGGGCGCGCCCCTGTTCGTGGTCTCGGAAGGCTCGACCGGAGAGGACACCGATGCCTGACCTCCCCATGCCGGTTCCCGCGGACGGCCTCCCCGAGCGGGTCACGATCTACGAGGTGGGTCCGCGCGACGGCCTCCAGAACGAGGCCGCGCTGATCCCCACCGAGGTGAAGGCCGAGCTGGTGCGACGGCTGCTCGCGGCGGGCCTACCGATCGTCGAGGCGACCAGCTTCGTGCACCCGACGTGGGTGCCGCAGCTCGCCGACGCCGAGGACCTGATGCGCGAGCTCGGCTCGGCTGGCCGAGAGCTTCCGGTGCTGGTGCCCAACGAGCGCGGCCTCGACCGCGCGCTCGAGCTCGGCTGCCGTCACATCGCGATCTTCGGCAGCGCCACCGAGACGTTCGCGCGGAAGAACCTCAACCGCTCCCTGGACGAGCAGTTCGCGATGTTCGCGCCCGTCGTACGCCGCGCCCGCGAGGCCGGCGTCGACGTCCGCGCCTACGTGTCGATGTGCTTCGGCGACCCGTGGGAGGGTGCCGTGCCCATCGAGCAGGTGGTCGGTGTCGGACGGCGGCTCCTCGACCTCGGTGCCAGCCGGCTCAGCCTCGGCGACACCATCGGCGTCGGCACGGCCGGCCACGTCACCGCGCTCGTCGACGCCTGCACCGGAGCCGGGATGCGCGTCGACGACCTCGCGCTGCACTTCCATGACACCTACGGCCAGGCGCTGTCCAACGTCCAGGCGGGGCTCCGGGCGGGCGTCACGACGTACGACGCCAGCGCCGGCGGCCTCGGCGGCTGTCCCTACGCGAAGAGCGCGACCGGCAACCTCGCCACCGAGGACCTGGTCTGGATGCTCACCGGTCTCGGCATCGAGCACGGCGTCGATCTCGACGCCCTGGTCCGCACCAGCACCTGGCTGGCCGCCCACCTGGGTCGGCCCAGCCCGTCTGCTGTCGTCCGTGCCCTCACCGGATAGTCCAGGACGAGATGGTCGGGATTCGGTCGAATTCGCAGCCATCTCGTCCTGGACTATCCCTCCGACCCGTGCGCTGCGACGCTGGGGCGCCCACGCCGGGTGCCCATGCGTCGCGCCCGGCTGCCCTACCAGGCAGAATCCGCCCCATGAGCCGGAGGGTGTACGTGCACATCGGTGCACCCAAGACGGGTACGACGTACCTCCAGGACCGCCTGGCCCGCAACGCGAGGTCGCTGGCCGCCCACGAGGTGCACCTGCCGACCAGGTCGCCGCTGGTCAGCCCCGGGATGTTCCACTTCCGCGCCGCGCTCGACCTGATGGAGCAGGACTGGGGTGGGCCGAAGGGCCATGCGCAGGGCAGCTGGGAGGCCATGGTGAAGCGGGTCGGCCGGCTCTCGGGCACGGTCGTCATCAGCCACGAGATCCTGGCACCGGCCCGGCCGGAGCACATCGCGCGGCTCAAGGGCGATCTCGCCGACAGCGAGCTGCACATCGTCTACTCAGCCCGCGACCTCGCCCGCCAGGCGCCGGCCGGGTGGCAGGAGAGCGTCAAGCAGGGACGGCGCTGGAGCTACGGCCGCTACCTCTCGAGGGTGCGCAACGGCAAGCCGTGGTTCGCGCGGGCGTTCGACCTGCCCGCGGTGCTCTCCCACTGGGGCACCGGCCTGTCACCCGACCGCGTCCACGTGGTCACGGTGCCGCAGCCCGAGGCCGTGGCCGCCGATCCCGACCTGCTGTGGCGCCGCCTGTGCCAGGCCTTCGGCATCGAGCCCGACTGGGCGCCCGACGACAGCGACCGGGCGAACGCCTCGCTGGGCAGCGCCGAGACGCAGGTGCTGCGCAAGCTGAACGAGCGGATCGGCCGCGCGACCAGGCGCGACCCGGCGTACGACCAGCTGATCCTGGGCATGCTCGCGCACGGGACGCTGTCCGGCCGGGGCTCGCGGCCCATCACGCTGCCTCCGAAGTTCCACGACTGGGCCACCGAGCGGGGTGAGGCCTGGATCGAGTGGCTCGCCGAGAGCGGGGTCGACGTCATCGGCGACCTCGACGACCTCCGCCCGGCACCCCCCGAGGAGACGTTCCAGCACCCCGACCGGGTGTCGGCCAAGGCGCAGCTGACCGCCGCCCTCGACGCCCTCGCCGCGATGACCCGTGAGGCGGCCGCCCGGCCCGACCCCGAGACCAGTGTGCGGGGACGACTGCGCCGTGCTCGCGAGGTCCACCGCCGGTGAGCCCGTGGTGAGCCGCTCGGCCCCGACGTCCGACGGCGAGGCCCGTGCCTGGGGCTGGGTCGCCCATCTCCGTGACGGCGGTACGACGCCCTGGTCGGCCTGGGAGGGCATCGCGCCCTCCGCCGAGCGGGCGGGTCCGCACCTGCCCGGCGCCCAGCAGCTCGAGCTCCTGCGC
>JBAUWD010000441.1:0-2459 GCA_049583575.1 Nocardioides sp. | reverse complement strand
GGCGCCCGACGACTCGTCGGGGCTGGTCCGGGCCCGCGCGGCAGCACGCGTCGCCCTCGACGACCAGGGCGTGCACGGCGTGACGCCCGAGGTGCAGGTGACCTGCACGCCGTACCCCGGTGACTGCCACCAGGGCACCTCGGTGATCACCGTGTCGGTGCACTCCCGCGTCGTGCTGCCGCTGATGCCCACCGCGCTCGGCGGCAATCGGCCGAGCTTCGCGCTCGACGCCACCCAGACCGTGCCGATCGGGCAGTTCCGCGAGGTCGTCGATGCGGGATGAACGCGGTACGGCGACCCTGCTGATCGTCGGCCTGGCCCTGGTGCTGGCGATGATGGCGGCCGTGGTGACCGACGCGTCCGCGGCGTACCTCCAGCGACAGGGCCTCGACACCCTCGCCGACGGCGCCGCCCTCACCGCCGCCGACGCCGGCGCCTCCGGCTCCGAGACGTACGGCACCGGGCTCGGCGCCGACCTCTGGCTCGACCCCGACACCGCCCGGGCCGCGGTCTTCGACTACCTCCACCGCGTCGACGCGTTCACCCGCTACCCCGGACTCACCGTCGCCGTGTCCGTGGACGCCACCCGGCACCGGGTCATCGTCGCCGTACACGCGCCGGTCCGCCTGCCGCTCCACGTCCCCGGCTCACCCGACCGAGCCACCGTCGGCGCCACGAGCTCCGCCGACGTCGGCGTCGACGGGGCGCCCTAGGAACCGCTCCGAAGAAGTCTCGGCCCCGAGCGAACCGATGCACCGAGGGCTGCATCGGAGCATGGGAAGGCCCTCGGGGATCGGGGCCGAGACTTCCAAGGAGAGAAATCCATGCGCAAGCTCGTCGCCGCCAGCGTTGTGACGCTGGGGCTCGTCTCACTGCCCTCCGCGGCCCATGCCGGCTCCACCTGGCTGGTCAGCATCAAGACCGCGAAGACCCAGGTCGTCACCGGCCACAAGGTCGTCTTCACCGGCACCGTCCACCCCGCTGCCGCCGCGGCCGGAGGGAAGGTCGTGCTGCAGGAGAAGTCCAAGCCCGGCAAGCCCTGGATCGACCAGACCCGCGCCAGGATCGGCCGCCACGGTCGGTACCGGATCTCCGACCGGCCGACCACCAATTTCGTGCACCGCTACCGCGTCGTGATGCCCTCCAGCGGGAAGCACGACCAGGGCATCAGCCCGACCCTCAAGGTGAAGGTCTACGGCTGGAGCAACCTGGTCGACCACCAGTACGTCAACCCCAACTACATGTGGTACGGCCCGGTCGACATCAACGGCAAGGAGTACAAGCACTCCATCTCGGCCGACATGCCCGACGCGTCCATCGAGTACAACCTCGACCACCGGTGCATCGCCTTCCGCGCGACGTTCGGCATCGACGACAACTCGACCACCGGCGGCCAGGCCGAGGACGACCTGATCTCCGACGGCAGCAACGTCTACACGCACACCTTCGACCTCGGTCAGTCGAAGACCAAGACGGTGTCGCTGGACTCCCCGCTGAAGCTCAAGCTCGCCGCCCACAGCACCAGCACCGGAGACGGCGAGCAGGGGCTCGGCGCCTTCGGCACCGCCCAGGTGCTCTGCATCCAGTGACCACCTCAGACCGAGAAGAGACCATCATGCGCACCACCATCCGAGCCGTCGCCGTGGCGGCCGCGCTCACCCTGAGCGCCGTCGCGGTGCCGGGTGTCCACGCGGCGGCGAAGCCCAAGCCGTGGCACGTGACCATCCACGCGAGCACGACCTCGATGACCCTCGGGCACAAGGTCTGGCTCACCGGCAAGGTCGGCAAAGCCGCGGCCGGGAAGCTCGTGGTCCTGCAGGAGCAGTTCGCCTCGGACAAGCCCTGGCGGACCCAGCGCAACGCCCGGGTCCGGGCCGACGGCACCTACACGACCTGGGACAAGCCGACGCAGAACCATCGTCGCCTCTACCGCGTCGTGATGCCGAGGACCCGTCACCACCGGAAGGGGATCAGCGAGTCGGTCATCGTCGACGTCTACAAGTGGACGCCGCTGACCTCCTTGCGCTCGGTCAACGAGTCCGATCTCGACCCGGTCCCATCGGTGTCGATCGACGCGGTCGACTTCCCGTCGTCGCTGGAGGCGTTCACCTTCCACCCCGACGGCCCGGCCACGCAGTCGATCGAGTACAACCTCGACCACAAGTGCATCCGGTTCCGCGGGACCTTCGGGCTCTCGGACGACTCCGAGACCGGGGGCGAGGCTTCCGTGCAGGCGGAGGCGGACGGTGCTCCCTGGTTCAGCCACACCTACTCGCTCGGACAGTCGGACCACAACGTCTTCGACTTCGAGACCCCGCCCTTGAAGATCCACTTCGAGACGGCGTCGCTCGTGGACGGCGTGGACGGCCTCGGTGCCATCGGTACGCCGGAGGTGCTCTGCGAGCAGTAGACCTGGTCGCCGGCGCGGGGGACCGGCGAGCAGTGCCGGCCGCGAGGGG
>JBAUWD010000440.1:0-2592 GCA_049583575.1 Nocardioides sp. | reverse complement strand
GGGCTCCACCTCGTTGTTGCGGCCGGGGTTGGCCGAGCGCTCGGCCTCCGCGATGGCGTCCTCGACCGCCTTGTTCGCCTGGGACAGCTCGTGGTCGAGGGCTCCCGACCCGCCGAGCACGGCCGGGTCGGTCGAACCCATGTCGACCCGCTTCAGCGGCCCGTCGACCTTCTGCGGGATGCCGGCGATCTCGTGGATCGAGGAGCCGAGCCCTTCCAGCGCCTTGGTGATCTCCGAGGGGATGACCCACACCTTGTTCGCGTCGCCCTGAGCGATCTTGGGCATCATCTGGAGGTACTGGTAGGCGAGCAGCGACTGGTCGGGCTGGCCGTCGTGGATCGCCTGGAACACGGTCTGGATCGCCTGGCCCTCACCCTGGGCCCTCAGGATCGCGGCCTCGCGGTCGGCCTGCGCCCGCAGGATCAGCGACTCGCGGTCACCCTCGGCGTTGAGGATCGCCGACTGCTTGTTGCCCTCGGCGGAGAGGATCGCGGCCTGGCGCTGGCCCTCGGCGGTCAGGATCACGGCGCGCTTCTCGCGGTCCGCCCGCATCTGCTTCTCCATCGAGTCCTTGATGGAGGGCGGCGGGTCGATGCCCTTCAGCTCCACGCGGTTGACCCGGATGCCCCACTTCCCGGTGGCCTCGTCGAGCACGCCCCGCAGCCCGGAGTTGATCTGGTCGCGGCTGGTCAGCGTCTCCTCGAGGTCCATGCCGCCGACGATGTTGCGCAGGGTGGTCATGGTGAGCTGCTCGATGGCCTGGATGTAGTTGGCGATCTCGTACGTCGCGGCGATCGGGTCGGTGACCTGGAAGTAGATGACGGTGTCGATCGAGACGACGAGGTTGTCCTCGGTGATCACGGGCTGCGGCGGGAAGCTGACGACCTGCTCGCGCAGGTCGATGACGTAGCGCACCTTGTCGATGAACGGCACGACGACGTTGAGCCCGGCGGGCAGGGTCTCCTTGTACTTGCCGAACCGCTCGAGGATCCCGGCCCGCGCCTGCGGGATGATCCGCACGGTCCGGGCCAGCATCACGATCACGAACAGCACGATCAGGGCCAGCAGGGCATAGACGGTCGTCATCGCCGCCTCCTTCTCTCGGTGGTGCGGGTCAGGGCATGAGCTCGTCGACAGGGTGCACGAAGGCGGTGGCGCCGCGGATCGCGAACACCTCGACCGTCGCCCCCGGGGCGATCGTCAGGGACTCGTCGTACGGCTGGGCGCTCCAGACCTCGCCCGCGACCTTGACCCGACCGGGGTGGTGGGCGGAGAGCTCCTCGGTGACGAGTCCTGTCTGACCGACGATCTTGCCCATGCCGGTGACGAGATCGGGGCCGCCGTGCAGGTGACGCAGCAGGTTCGGTCGGACCAGGGAGAGCATCGCCGCCGCCCCGCCGCCGGCCAGGAGCACCTGCAGCACGACCGGGAACGACGCCAGCGCAGCGAGGGCACCGACGACGGCGCCGACGGCCAGCATCAGCAGGACGAGGTCGAGGCTGAGCATCTCGGCCATGCCGAGTCCGACCGCCAGCACCATCCAGACGGCCCAGAGATGGTCTCCCAGCCACGACACCTCCACAGCCTATCCGTTGGCGCGTCAGGAGGTCGTACGACGACGCGACCGGCGACGAGCCGCCCAGCGCCCGGCCTCGTGGCTGAGGACCAGAGGCATGTCGAAGGTGGCCGCGAGATGCTCCTCGGTCACGACCTCGGCGATGGGGCCGGCCGTGACGACCCGGCCGGCGCGCAGCAGCATGGCGTGGGTGAAGCCCGGCGGGATCTCCTCGACGTGGTGGGAGACCAGGACCGTGGCCGGTGAGGTGGGGTCGAGGGCGAGGGCGGAGAGCGTGGACACGAGGTCCTCCCGGCCGCCGAGGTCGAGCCCGGCCGCAGGCTCGTCGAGCAGGAGAAGCTCCGGGTCGGCCATCAGCGCGCGGGCGATCTGGACGCGCTTGCGCTCGCCCTCGCTGAGGGTGCCGAAGGTGCGGCCGACGAGGTGGTCGACGCCCACCGAGGCGAGCAGCGCCCGGGCCCGGTCGTGGTCGAGGTCGTCGTAGGCCTCACGCCAGCGCCCGATCACGGCGTACGACGCGGAGACGACCACGTCTGCGACGGCCTCGTCGCGCGGGATGCGCTCGGCGAGGACCGCGCTGGTCAGGCCGATCCGTGGCCGGAGCTCGAAGACGTCGACGGTGCCGAGCACCTCCTCGAGGATGCCTGCCACCCCTTCGGTGGGGTGGATCTGCGCCGCCGCGACCTGCAGCAGGGTCGTCTTGCCGGCGCCGTTCGGCCCGAGCACCACCCAGCGCTCGCCCTCGGCCACCCGCCAGGAGATCCGGTCGAGCAGGGTCGCGGATCCGCGCCTGACGGTGACGTCGGCGAACTCGATCACCGCGACCATGCCGCAACCCTATCCAGAGCTCCACCCGGGTCGGACGCGTAGGCTGCGGGCCCGTGTCACCCGTGCTCCCCGTCTCGGCACGCCTCGCCTGGTGGGGCACCGCGTGGTTGCGCGGCCTGGTGGTGACCGACCTCGTGATCGACGCGGTGCTCGCGGACGACGCGACGCACGTCGTCGCCGGACTGCCT
>JBAUWD010000439.1:0-3359 GCA_049583575.1 Nocardioides sp. | reverse complement strand
CTGCACGCCGGGCACGACCACCCCGGACGCCGCCCGCGCGGCCGCGGTCGCGGCGTACTGCCACCGGGCGGGCGTGGTCGTCCTGACCTGCGGCACCTGGGGCAACGTCTTCCGGTTCCTCCCGCCGCTGGCGATCTCCGACGAGCTCCTCGAGGAGGCGTTCGACGTGGTGGCGGAGGCGTTCGCCGCCACCGCCTGAGGCCGCCGCTCGGCACGGCGTCGGTCCCGGAATTACCAAGGTCCCTTGCCACGGTCCGTGCCGAGCGCAAGGCTCGGCACGTGCCGCCTACCTCGACCGTGTCGACCGACTCCGCGACCGGCCACCGCGTCCTGACCCTCGAGGGCCTCCAGGCGCTGGTCGACGTGCTGGAGCAGGACGGGTTCGAGGTGATCGGGCCCGTGGTGCGCGACGGGGCGATCGGCTACGGGCCCGTCACCCGGGTCGCCGACCTGCCGGTCGGGTGGGGTGACGAGCAGGACGCCGGCAGCTACCGCCTCCGTCGCCGGGACGACGAGATGGTCTTCGGGTACGCCTCGGGGGCGCAGTCGGCCAAGCCGGTGTTCTTCCCGGCCCGCGACCTCTTCTGGCGCGCCCATCGTGAGGACGACGGGTTCGTCGTCGAGGAGCCGCCGGCACCGGAGGGACCCTTCGCCCTCCTGGGCGTGCGCTCGTGCGACCTGAGTGCGCTCGGGATCCACGACACCGTGCTCCTGGGCCGTGGGCACATCGACCCCTCCTACGCCGTACGACGTGCCGACGCGTTCGTGGTGGCGGTCACCTGCAGCGACCCCGGCGGCACCTGCTTCTGCGTCTCGATGGGGACCGGCCCCCGGCCTCGTCCCGGGCAGGGCGCCGCCTACGACCTGTCGCTGACCGAGATCCTCGACGACGACGGCCACCGCTTCCTGGTGGAGGTGGTCTCCGACCGTGGCGCCGAGGTGATGGACCGGGTCGGCGCCGACACCGCCGGCGCGGAGGACCGTGACGCCGCCGACGCGGTCGCGGAGAGCGCGGCGGCGCGGATGGGCCGCACCCTGGACACGGCCGGTCTCAAGGAGCTGCTCTACGCCAGCGCCGACAGCCCGATGTGGAACGAGGTCGCCACCCGTTGCCTGTCCTGCACCAACTGCACGCTGGTCTGCCCGACCTGCTTCTGCACCGACGTCCAGGACGTCAGCGACCTCGCCGGCGACGACATCGGCCGCGAGCGGATCTGGGACTCCTGCTTCGACCTCCAGCACTCCTACCTGCATGGCGGATCCGTGCGCCGGACGACCCCGGCCCGCTACCGCCAGTGGATGACCCACAAGCTCGCCTCCTGGATCGACCAGTTCGGCACGTCGGGCTGCGTCGGCTGCGGTCGCTGCATCACGTGGTGCCCCGTCGGCATCGACATCACCGCCCAGGCGGCCGTACTACGAGAAGGGCAGTGAGCCATGGCCACGATCGCCGAACGTCTCACCGACCACCCGTTCTTCGCGGGGCTCCCGCCGGACTCGATAGACCTGGTCGCCGGCTGTGCCAAGAACGCCCGCTTCCGCGCGGGTGAGTACCTCTACCGGGAGGGACAGCCGGCCGACACCTTCTTCGTCGTCCGGCACGGGCGCGTCGCCCTGGAGATGCGGACGCCGACCGGCTCGACGGTGATCGACACCGCCGAGGAGGGTGAGGTGCTGGGCTGGTCGTGGCTGGTGCCTCCGTACCGATGGACCTTCGACGGGCGGGCCGTCGACGACGTCCGGGCGGTCTGCTTCGACGGCGCCTGCCTGAGGGGGAAGTGCACGGACGACCCCGAGCTCGGGTACGCCTTCCTGCAGCGAGTGGTCGGCGTCATGTCCGCGCGGCTGCACTCGGCCCGGGTCCGGCTCCTCGACCTCTATGGACGCCCATGAGCCCAGCGACCGGGACTCGGCCCCGCGGCACGGAACGGACCGACGATCCGATGGTGCCGCGCACGTTCGTGGTGACCAGGAGACGTCAGGACACCGACGACACCGCCACGCTATGGCTCCAGCCCGACGGGGACGAGCCCTTCGCCTTCGCGCCCGGGCAGTTCACGATGCTCCAGGCGTTCGGCATCGGCGAGGTGCCGATCTCGATCAGCGGTGACCCGCACATCACCCACCTCCTCCAGCACACCGTCCGCGACGTCGGCTCCGTGTCGCGCGCGCTCGCGACAGCTCGCGAGGGCACCCGGCTCGGCGTCCGCGGTCCGTTCGGCGTCGGATGGGACGTCCGCAGTGCCCACGGCCGCGACGTCGTGATCGTCGCCGGGGGCATCGGGATGGCGCCGCTGCGTCCGGCGGTCCTGGAGATCTCGTCCTCACGGAAGCGGTTCGGCGAGGTCAGCCTGCTGTACGGCGCTCGCACACCGACCGAGATGCTCTTCGCCGCGGAGCTCCTCAGCTGGGCCACCGAGCGCCAGATCAACGTCCAGGTCACCGTGGACCGCGCGGACGAGACCTGGCACGGCCGCGTGGGGCTGGTGACCGAGCTGCTCGACCGCGTGCATTTCGACCCGGCCCGCACCACGGCGCTGGTGTGCGGGCCCGAGGTGATGATGCGGCACACCGCCACAGCCCTGCTCGACCGCGGCGTGCCGGCCGCCGACCTGCGCATGTCGATGGAGCGCAACATGAAGTGCGGCATCGGGCTGTGCGGGCACTGCCAGCTGCGCGAGCTGTTCATCTGCCAGGACGGCCCGGTGCTCACCTTCGACGTGCTCGAGCCGCTCCTCGCCCAGGCGGACCTCTGATGACCACGGCGCCCGCCCCGACCCGACCGAAGCTCGCGGTCTGGAAGTTCGCGTCCTGCGACGGCTGCCAGCTCACCCTGCTCAACTGCGAGGACGAGCTGATCCCGCTGGCCGGCCAGGTGGAGATCGCCTACTTCCCCGAGGCGACGCGGGCCGTCGTCGAGGGCCCGTACGACGTCTCCCTGGTCGAGGGCTCGATCACCACGCCCGAGGACGCGGAGCGGATCCAGCGGGTCCGGGCCGCCTCGAAGCGGCTGATCACCATCGGGGCCTGTGCGACCAGCGGCGGCATCCAGGCCCTGCGCAACTTCGCCGACGTCGCGGAGTTCCGGTCGGTCGTCTACGCCCACCCCGAGTACCTCTCCACCCTCGGCAGCTCCACGGGGATCGCCGAGCACGTGCGCGTCGACTTCGAGCTGCGCGGTTGCCCGGTCGACCGGCGCCAGCTCCTCGAGGTGCTCGCCGCCGAGCTCCAGGGCCGGGCGCCGCGGATCCCGTCGCACAGCGTCTGCGTCGAGTGCAAGCAGCGCGGCAACGTCTGCGTCACGGTCGCCCACGGCACGCACTGCCTGGGCCCGGTCACGCAGGCGGGCTGCGGCGCGC
>JBAUWD010000438.1:0-3177 GCA_049583575.1 Nocardioides sp. | reverse complement strand
CCCATGGCGTGGGGGAGCGCGCCGTCGGGCAGCCGGGCGACCGCGCCGTAGTCCAGGACGCCGAGGCGGCCGGGGCTGCCGTCCTCGCGGGGCAGGATGCGGAAGTTGCCCGGGTGCGGGTCGGCGTGGAGCATGCCGGTGCGCGCTGGGCCGGCGAAGAGGAAGCGGACGAAGAGCTCGCCGTAGTGGTCTCGCTCCTCCTGGGTGCCGCTCTCGATGACCGAGGCCAGCGAGGCCGGGCTCTCGAGCCACTCGGTGACCAGGACGTGCTCGCCCACCGCGACGACGTCCGGGACGACGATCTCGGGGTCGTCGCGGAAGGCCTCCGCGAACGCCCGCTGAGCCTCGGCCTCGAGGGTGTAGTCCAGCTCGTCGTTGGCCCGGGCCCGGAGCTCGGCGATCAGCGGCTTCACGTCGACGTTCGGCACCATCGGGCCGAGGGTGCGGGCGAGCCGCGACAGCTGCCGCAGGTCGCTGCGCAGCGCCTCGCCGGCTCCGGGGTACTGCACCTTGACCGCGACCTCACGGCCGTCGGCCCAGCGCCCGAGGTGGACCTGGCCGATCGAGGCCGCCGCGGTGGGCCCGCCGTCGAGCCAGACCAGGTCGTCACGCCAGTGGGCGCCGAGATCGGCGGCGATCTGGTCGCGGACCGTCTGGGTCGGCATCGGCGGGGCGGAGTCCTGGAGGCGGGTCAGCTCGGCGCGGTACGGCGCAGCCAGCTCGTCGGGGAGCGCGGCCTCCATCACCGACATCGCCTGGCCGAACTTCATGGCCCCACCCTTGAGCTCGCCCAGGGTGCGGAACAGCTGCTCCGCGGTGCGCTGCTGGATCTCGTTCATCACCGCGTCGGCGTTCTTCCCGCCGATGCGCTTGCCGAGCCCGAGCGCGTTGCGTCCGGCGTACCCGAGCGGCAGCGCGGCGAGCCGCGCGGTGCGCGCGACGGCCTTGCGTGGCAGCTCGGTCATGGTGCCATTCTCCCCGACGCGTGGTCGCGCGTCGTACCGCGACCCTCGTGACCCTCCGGCCCGTCGACCGCCGGGGGCGCGCGTGTCGTTCGCGGGCCCCCGGTCCGAGCCCTGGCCTGGCGCGATGGTGAGCTTCATCAAGTCGGTGACCTTCGACTGTGCCGACGTGCTGCGGGTCGCGGCGTTCTGGGCCGAGGCGCTCGGGTCGAACGTCGACGAGGACAGCACGCCGGAGAGGCCTGGGTCGAGCCGGCCGGGTGGGGTGGACCGTCGCTGTGGTTCCAGAAGGTGCCCGAGGGCAAGGTCGCGAAGAACCGCCAGCACTTCGACCTCCGCGTCGTCGGGCCGATTCCGGACGAGGTACGTCGTCTCACAGAGCTGGGCGGCCGGGTGCTGCGGCACGATGGCCAGCAGCTGGTCATGGCCGATCCCGAGGGCAACGAGTTCTGCGTCGAGTAGCCCGGCCGAGCCTGTGCGGTCGGGCCGTGGCCTAGCGCGGTGCGGTGATCGTCAGGTCGTCGACCAGCAGGCTCGCTCCGGCCGGGAGCCGGCCGTACGCCGAGAACTTCAGCGCGTCGCCGTCCCGCACCGCCGCGAAGGGCACCGAGGCGTGGACCCATCCGCTCGCCGGCAGCGCGACGTGAACCCTGCCGACCCCCGGGCAGCTGGTGCCACTCGCGTTGCACTCCCGCAGCTGCACCGTGACGGTCGTGCCGGCCGGGCCCGACAGCCAGCCGGCCGCCGTATAGGTCCGCCCGGCGTGGGTGGAGCTCACCCAGTGCGGCTTGACGCTCACGATCCCGGTCGTGCTCGGTGCGGAGAGCGAGTTCCTCGCCTTGCCGGCCCACAGGCCGTCCTCCGAGCCCCCCGCGGGCCGCACGGCGGTCACCCGGGACGTCCGGTTGTACCCGGTCCAGCCGGTCGTGGACCCGCTCTCGAAGCCGGAGTTGGTGACGAACTGGACCGTGCCGCTCGGCGGCGGGGTCGTGACCGACGCGAAGGCGTAGGGGGAGGCGTTGCCGGCGAAGTCGAGGGCCCGGAGCCGGTAGTGGTAGCGGGTGTCGGGTGCGGTCGACGCGTCGTCGTACCGCAGGCTGCCGAGGCTCGCGGCGAGGACCGTCCAGTGTGTCTGGTCGGTCGAGCGCTCCAGGCGGTACCCCGCGACGCCCGTGTCGTCGGAGGACGCCGTCCACGTGAGGGACACCTCCGGGTCCGGAGGCACCGTGGCGGCGACGAAGTGGCCGGGAGTCGTGGGTGGCTCGGTGTCCGAGCCGAGGGCCGAGCGCGGGTAGTCGGCCGGGCGGCCCATGGCGATGCCCACGGTCAGCGGGTCCGTGACGATGATGCCGGGAACCGCCGCCAGGGCCTGGAGGACCTGCTCGAAGTCGGTGAGGCAGTAGCGCTCGTTGTCGTTGGTCCAGTGGAGCACCGGGTTCGGCGAGGTGCAGTCCCACGCGACCTTGCTGGTGGAGTAGGCCGGGCTCTTCCCCTTCACCAGGACGAAGGCCTGCAGCGTGAACCACCGTCCGGGCCCCAGCAGGTGCACGTCGTCGATCAGGTCGCCGGGCAGGGTGTAGTGCTTCGAGCCGGACACCATGGACCTGCGGTAGCAGGCCTTCGTGCTGTCGTTGCAGGGTCCTCCGCCGGCCCCCGCGATGTGCTGCCAGAACGGCGGCTTGGTCGCGTCCGAGACGGTGGTGATCCCGTGGTTGCCGTACCAGCGCCCCCACGCGAAGCACTTCGCGCCGTACTCGGTCTGGAGCTGCGTCGGCTGCGCGAGGTCGCCGGGGTAGGCGATCATGCCGTGCGCACCGGGGAGGCCGTGGGCCTCGATGGTGTTCGCGCTGCCGCAGGTCTCGGCGTCCGCCCGCTCGGGTGGGAGGTCGACGTCCATCGGGTACGTCGCGGTGTGACTGACGAACGACCAGCCGTCGTCCGCCAGTGCCTGGGCCTCGTCCCAGGAGCCCATCATGGTCGAGCTGTAGTGGACGCACTTGTCCACTGACTGCTTCACCACGCCGGTCTCCAGCGAGCCCACACCGGTCATGCCGAGTGAGTGGAGGTACGGCGCGACCGTCGTGTCCAGGCGCGCGATGTTCCGGTCGTCGGGGGTGCACCCGTCGGCGGCGGTCATCTCGGTGCGGGAGAACAGCAACGTGGCGAACGGACCGATGGCAGGTGCTGCCGCGACGGCGGCCGACGCCGGCGGCGA
>JBAUWD010000437.1:0-8889 GCA_049583575.1 Nocardioides sp. | reverse complement strand
GCCGTCGCGCGTCCTCGCCGACGACGACGCCGACGCCGTCGGACGAGCCGAGCCGCTCCCCCAGCGGCCCGCCTCTTCCGGCCGTCATCGCCTGGACACCGGACGTGGGCGACCTCGTGCCTGCCTGCAAGCTCGCCGCCGTACGCCGGATCGAGCGCGCCGGCAACGGCCGGAGGACCGCACTGCAGGTCGTCGACGCCCAGTACGGCGGGCTGCTGAGCGACAGCGCGAGCGTGCTGGTGGTGACCCGGGCCTGGCGGCTGAGCGGCTCACGGGTGGTGGCGGGCGGGCGCACCTACGACGTGCGCCTGAGCCGCACGGGTGCGTCGTGGCACGTCACGGCCATCCATCCGTCGTTCCCCGGGCGGATCGCGCAGCACCACTCGTCCGCCGCCCGGGAAGTGCTGGCCAGTCGTCGCATCGCGCTGCCGCCGGCGTCCCGGGCCGACGTCGCCTCGGGGCAGGTCCACGACTCGGTGCTCCTCGCCATGCTCGCGGTGTCACGGACCCACCGGGTCTCGGTGAGCGTCGTTCGTTCGGGACACCCGATCCACGTCTTCGGCACCGACCGCCTCAGCGACCACCCGCAGGGACGGGCCTTCGGCACCTGGGCCGTCGACGGACATCCCGTGGTCGACCCGCACACCCCCGAGGCCCTCGTCGTCGACTACATGCACGCGGTCGCCGCGGCCGGCTCCTACAACGTGGGCGGCCCCTACCTGCTCGGCGCCGCGCCGCAGTGGTTCAGCGACGACACCCACCACGACCACGTGCACGCGGGCTTCGCCACCTGAGGGCTACTCGGTGACCGGGCGGTTCTCGTACGGCGTGCTGAGGACGATGGTGGTGCGGGTGGCGACGTTGGCGGCCGCTCGGATGCGGGCGAGGAGGTCCTCGAGCGCGGACGGAGTCGCGACGCGCACCTTGAGGATGTAGGACTCGTCTCCCGCGACCGACCAGCACGACTCGATCTCGCGGATGTCGCGCAGCAGGTCGGGGTAGACATCGGGTTGGGACGGGTCGTTGGGGGTGATCGAGACGAACGCGGTCAGGGTCAGCCCGAGCTGCTCGTGGTTGATCGCTGCGCCGTACCCGGTGATCAGGCCGCGCTGCTCGAGGCGCTTGACCCGCTGGTGGACCGCGGAGGTCGACAGCCCGGTCGCCTTGCCGAGGTCGGTGAACGACATCCGGCCGTCGCTGGCCAGCAGGCTCACGATGGTGCGGTCGGTCTGCTCCACGCGGATGACCCTAGCGTCGAAGGGCCGAGGGATGGGGCAGACTCGGGCACCGTGGCGAACGAACAGCGGCTGATGGTCCTCGACTCCGCGTCGATGTACTTCCGTGCCTTCTTCGGGGTACCCGAGGTGTCCGCGCCGGACGGCACGCCGGTGAACGCCGTGCGCGGGTTCCTCGACTTCATCAGCCGGCTCGTCGCCGACTACCGGCCGAGCCACCTGGTGTGCGCGTGGGACAACGACTGGCGGCCGCAGTGGCGGGTCGACCTCATCTCGTCGTACAAGGCGCATCGGGTGGTGGCTGCGATCCCCGGGCCGCGACCCGACATCGAGGAGGTGCCCGACCCGCTCGAGCGGCAGGTGCCGATCATCCTGGAGGTGCTCGACGCGTTCGGGCTGTGCGTCGTCGGGGCCGACGGCTACGAGGCGGACGACGTCATCGGGACGCTCGCCACGGGGGCGTCCATGCCGGTCGACGTGGTCACCGGAGACCGCGACCTCTTCCAGCTCGTCGACGACAGGGCCGGCGTGCGGGTGCTGTACATCGCGCGCGGCGTGGGCAACCACGAGCGGGTCACTGACGAGGTGGTGGTCGGCAAGTACCGCGTCCTGCCGAGCCAGTACGCCGACTTCTCCACCATGCGCGGCGACGCCTCGGACGGGCTCCCCGGAGTGCCCGGCATCGGCGAGAAGACGGCAGCCTCGCTGCTGCTGAGGTACGGCGACCTCCGCGGCATCGTGGCTGCCGCGGCCGACCCGACGTCGGAGATGTCGCCGGGGCCGCGACGTCGGATCCTGGACGCGGCGGACTACCTGGAGGTGGCCCCGCGGGTCGTCGCCGTGACCCGCGACATCGACCTGGCGCCGTACGACGCGACCCTGCCCGCCGCACCCCGCGACCCCGAGCTCCTCGCGGCGCTGAGTGAACGGCTGGGCCTCGGCAGTCCCGTCGAGCGGCTCCGGGCTGTGCTGGCCGGGTGAGCCTCGCCCGGCGCGGCGTCCGGTGGTATGCGGTTTGGTGCCAAACCGCAGGTTTTCGGCCGCAAGTGCTGCGGTTTGGGACCAAACGGCGCACCGACACCACACCTGTGTGCGGTGCGGGCCTGCTCAGTCCTCGAGCGGAGCCACGGCGACGACGCCGCGCCGGATCCGCCGTACGACGTCCCGTGCGGCGGCGCGGAGGGGCCGGTCTCCGGCGGCGTCCGCGACCTGGCCACAGAGGTCGATCAGCTGCTTGACCCAGCGCACGAAGTCACCGGCGGTCAGGTCACTCTCGTCCAGTACCTCGGCGAGGTCGTCGCCCTCGGTCCAGCGGAACGCCGCCCACGCCAGGCCGGCGTCCGGGCGACGCAGGAAGTCGAGCCGGTGCTGCCGCTCGACCTCGGAGAGCTCGCGCCACAGCCGTTCGATGTCGTCGATCGCGCGACGGGTCTCTCCGCCGGGCAGCCGTGGCGAGACGACGTCCTCCGGCCGCCGCGACTCGTAGACCAGCGTCGACAGCGCCGAGGCCAGGCCGGCCGGGCCGAGACCGTCGAGCACTCCGAGCCGGAGTGCCTCGGCGACCACGAGGTCGAGCTCGGAGTAGATCCGGCGCAAAGGCCGGCCCAGCTCCGTCACGTCGTCGTCCGCGAGATACCCGACCGTCGTCAGTACGTCGCACACCCGGTCGAACTGTCGCGCCACCGTGTTGGTGCGCTGCTCGACCCGCCGTTCCAGCGTGCGGGCGTCCCGGTCCAGCTTGAACCACCGCTCCGCCCAGCGCGCGTGCTCCTCGCGGTCGGGGCACTCGTGGCAGGGATGGGCACGCAGCCGCACCCGCAGCGCCTCCACCTCCGGGTCGTCGGTGGCGTGTGTCGGAGGGCTCGCGCCGCTCGGTGGCGGCGGGGCGAGGTTGTGGGTCGATGCGCGCAAGGACGACGCCAGGTCGCGGCGCATCTGCGGGTTGCGCGCGTTGAAGCCCCTCGGCAGCCGCAGCCGCGTCACCGCGGTCACCGGCGTGGGGAAGTCCAGCACCGTCAGCCGTCGCGCCTGACGCCCCGCGGTCATGACGTGTGGGCGCGGGCCGTCCGGCGACGTACCCGGGTCGAGGACGACGGCGAAGCCCGCGAACTTGCCCGCCGGCACCTCGATGACGTCGCCGCGGTGCAGTCGCGCGAGAGAGGCAAGCACCTCCTCGCGGCGGTCGGCCCTCCTGGCCCGTGCGGCGCCCTTCTCGAGCTCGGAGACTCGCTGCCGGAGCGCGGCGTACTCCATGAAGTCGCCGCGGTCGCACCGGGCGGCGTCGGCGTACCCCTGCAGCGCGTCCTGGCTCTTCGTCAGCTGCCGGGCGAGTCCGACGACCGCCTTGTCGGCCTGGAACTGCGCGAACGACATCTCCAGCAGCTCACGGGCACGCTGGCGGCCGACCTGGTGCACGAGGTTGACCGCCATGTTGTACGACGGGCGGAAGCTCGACCGGAGCGGGTAGGTACGCGTCGCCGCGAGACCCGCCACCTCGCCGGGGTTCATCCCCTGCTGCCAGAGGACGACGGCGTGCCCCTCGACGTCGAGTCCGCGTCGCCCGGCGCGTCCGGTCAGCTGGGTGTACTCCCCCGGCGTGATGTCCGCGTGGGTCTCGCCGTTCCACTTCGACAGCTTCTCGAGCACCACCGTGCGGGCCGGCATGTTGATGCCGAGCGCCAGCGTCTCGGTGGCGAACACCGCCTTGCACAGTCCTCGCGCGAAGAGCTGCTCGACGCACTGCTTGAACGCCGGGAGCATCCCTGCATGGTGCGCAGCGACGCCCCGGGTGAGCCCGTCGAGGAAGTCCTGGTAGCCGAGCACGTGACGGTCCTCGTCCGGCAGGTCGGCGCACGCCTCCTCGACGTACACGTAGATCTCGTCGCGCTCCTCCGGGGTCGTCAGCTTGATCCCAGAGCGCAGGCACTGCTGCACGGCGGCGTCGCAGCCCACTCGGCTGAAGATGAAGACGATCGCAGGCAGCAGCCCCGACGCGTCGAGCTGGTCGAGTACGTCGACCCTGCTCGGGACCCAGACCCGACGGCCGTTGCCGACCGGGCGCCCTCTCCCACGTCCGGGGCCACCGCGCCCCTTCGGCGTACGACGATCCCGCATCCGTGAGCTGGCCCAGTCGTCGCGGGCGACCCGCAGGAGCTCGTCGTTGACAGGTGCACCCTCTTTGACGAAGCCGGCTGCCGCGTCGACGTCCGACGTCGCGAACAGGTCGAGCATCCGTCGACCGACCAGGACGTGCTGGTACAGCGGCACCGGACGGCGCTCCTCGACGATGGTCACCGTGTCACCACGCACCGTCTCGAGCCACTCCCCGAACTCCTCGGCGTTGGACACCGTCGCCGAGAGCGAGATCACCGATACCGACTCGGGGAGGTGGATGATCACCTCCTCCCACACGGCGCCCCGGGATCGGTCGGCGAGGTAGTGCACCTCGTCCATGACCACGTAGCCCAGACCTCGCAGGGTTCCCGAGCCGGCGTACAGCATGTTGCGAAGCACCTCGGTCGTCATCACGACGACCGGTGCCTCTCCGTTGACCGTGACGTCGCCGGTCAGCAGCCCCACCTGATCGGGGCCGTGGCGTGCCGCGAGGTCGTGGTACTTCTGGTTCGACAGGGCCTTGATCGGCGTGGTGTAGAACGCCTTGCGGCCGGCTGCCAGGGCGAGGTGGACGGCGAACTCGCCGACCACGGTCTTGCCCGATCCCGTAGGCGCCGCGACGAGCACCCCGCGCCCCTCCTCGACGACACGACAGGCGCGCGCCTGGAACTCGTCGAGGGCGAAGTCGTAGCGGCCAGCGAACTCGGTGAAGACCGGGTACGACGCGGCAGTGGTCACGCGAACACGGTAAGCGCGGCCGGGGCGCACTCGACCGTCAGGGGTAGCGGACCGAAGCGCTCGCCGTCCGCGTACGAGACGATGCCCGGCGCCGCGACCGTCACCGAGCGGGCGACGTGGTGCTCGTACTGAGGATGCGTGACGTGGGTGCCCTTGAAGAGCTTCGGGTAGGTACGGATGAGGCCGAGCTTCGACATCGGCTTGATGATCACCACGTCGAGCAGCCCGTCGTCGAGCACGGCCCCCTCGGTGATGCGGAGGCCTCCCCCGAACGACGGCCCGTTGCCGACCGCGACGAGCATCGCGTCCAGGGACAGCTCACGATCGTCGATCTGGAGGATGTAGGGCAGCGGCTCGAAGACGCGCAGCTCGGCGAGCGTGGCGATGTTGTAACGCATCTGCCCCTTGGGCCACGACATCCGGTTGGCGCGCTCGTTCACCACCGCGTCGAACCCTGCCGCGAGGACCGTCACGAAGAACCGGGACCCGCTGCGTGCCAGGTCGATCGTGCGCGTCCGTCCCGCGACCACCCGGTCGGCGGCCGCCTCCGGTTGCGACCGCGGGAGGTCGAAGTAGCGGGCGATGTCGTTTCCGGTGCCGGCCGGGATGATGCCGAGCGCGGTCGACGTCGTCGCCACGGCCTGGACCGCCAGGTGCACCATGCCGTCGCCACCGCATACGACGAGCGCCTCGATGCCGTCGGCCACACATTGCCGAGCCAGGTCGAGCGCCTCGTCCGGATCTCGCCCCTGGAGGTTGCGGACCACCAGCCCGCCCTCCCTGAGCCGAGCCAACGCCCGCTCGCTGACCCTCCCGCCCTTGCCCTTCCCCGACGTGGGATTCGTCAACAGGGCGATCTCACGCGTCGGCACGGGCGCAGACTATCGGGCGCTGATCTCCACCGTTTGGTCCCAAACCGCAGTTCCTGGGCCCGAAATGTCGCCGTTTGGTCCCAAACCGCAGGTGGACCACCCCGCTGGAAGCCACATATGCCCGACACCCGCCACCCACGGGGCCGGGTCAGGGGGACTGATCGGAGGCCGTGCGCAAGCGAATGGCGTACGACGCAGCGGGGGCGCCGACGGCACGCGCAAGCCGGCCCACGGCGTCGAGGGCGGTCCCGGCCTCGAGCCGCGACCCCGGGATCGCCAGGACGATGCGGCCGCCGTCGGAGACGACCAGCACCTCACCGTGTCGCCACGCCTGGTGTGCGCGCACCCGAGCCGTGTCGTCGGCCACCGGCTCGGGGAAGGCCTCGTCAACCGCCAGCAGGTCGCACGGCACTGATCCGCCTTCGGCTGTGAGCGTGCCCGAGACGCGGTGTCCGGTCGCGAGCGAACGGTCGGCGGTCCAGGTCACCTCGCCCTGGCCGAGCCACTCGGGCAGCTCGAACGGGTCGACTTCGTCGTACGCCGGAGGCCTGTGATGCTCCGAGGTCACAATGTCGACGCCTGGTCGTCCGCCCACTGCTCGGTCCGGTCGGGGCGGTGGGCCCCGCGCCCGCGGACGCGGTCGAAGATGCGGGCGAGGATCTCGGAGATCGCGAAGAGGATCAGCATCGGGATCGCGAGCATCAGCATCGAGAAGGGATCGGTCGACGGCGTCGCCACGGCCGCGAACACCATCGTGCCGATGATGATCCACGGACGCGACCTGCCGAGCGCCTGCCCCGAGACCACCCCGGCGAGGTTGAGCAGGACGACGAAGAGGGGGATCTCCATGGCGATGCCGAAGATCAGCAGCATCCGCATCAGGAACGAGAAGTACGTCGTGAAGTCGACGAGGTTGACCACGCCCTTGGGCACGAACGAGATCAGGACCTCGAGGCCCTTGGGGAGCACGTAGTAGCCGAGCGCGACGCCACCGATGAAGAGCGGCCCGGCCACGGCCGCGAACATCCGGGAGTACTTCTTCTCCTTCTCGTGGAGGCCTGGCAGTACGAAGGCCCAGATCTGGTACAGCCAGTAGGGGCTGGCCGCGATCAGGGCGACGACACCGCAGAGCTTCATCTGCAGCAACAGACCGCCGGTGGCGTCCTTGATCACGATCGTCGAGATGATCCCCTTGTCCTTCAGCTGCACCTGGGCCTGGTTGTAGGGGTGCCGGACGAGCTCCAGGAGTGGGCCGTAGAAGTAGATCGCGACGAAGAAGAGAATGACGAGCACGAGCGCCGAGCGGATCAGTCGCGCGCGGAGCTCACGGAAGTGGTCCGACAGCGCCATCCGACCGTCCTCGCCGACCGGGTGTCGAGGCTTTCCGCGCAGCAGCTCGACGACGCCGACGATGGACAAGGAGCGCTCCGCTCAGGCGGTGTCGTCGTGGTGCTCTACCGGCGGCTCCACCGGCCGGGTCGCCGCTGCCTCGCGCTCGGCCGCCTGGCGCGCCTCGAGCTCGAGCTGAACCGTGGTCTTCTGAGCGTCGTCGTCTTCGTCGGACAGGCCTTTGGTCTCGGCCTTGAAGATTCGCAGCGCGCGGCCGCTGCCCCGCGCCAGCTCGGGCAGCTTGGAGGCGCCGAACAGCAGGATGACCACGGCGAAGATGATCAAGAGCTCGGGGGTGCCGAGGTCGCCGATCAGAGGCAATGGCATAGCAAGTCCTGACGTAGATGAAGGATCGTCGCCAGTCTAGCCCGCGGGGTGGTCGTACAGTGCCAAAGCGCGAGTGACTGCCTCGACGGCTCCGTGGGCGTAGTGGGCCGGGGAGACCACCTCGGCGTACGGCGCCAGGCGCAGCAGGAGGCGCTGGAGCCACTGCTCGTCGCCAACGAGGAGGTCGATCTCGGATCCTCCGTCCGGTCGGGGTCGCACCGCCTGTACGGCGTAGTACTCCTCCACCCATCGGGCGTCGGGGTGAAGTGCCAGTGTCACCAGGGTGGCGTCCTCACCGCCGCCGAACACGCCCGCGGAGAGGTCGCGACGGGCCCCTGCGTCGGTGACCACCGGTGTGTCGAGCACCACAGCCTCGTGGATGCGGTCGAGGCGGAAGAGCCGCGGCGCCCCGGCGCTGTGGCACCACGCGTCGAGGTAGTCGACGCCATGGTGCGAGACGACGGCGTGCGGGTCGACGACGCGCTCGGACTCCTCGTCACGGGCCGGCACGTAGTAGGTGATGCGCACCTGGCGACCACGCCGTACGGCGTCCTCGACCTGCCCCCGTAGGGCGAGGTTCTGCGGCGCGTCGTCGCCGGGATGGACCAGCGGCGGGCCTGCTGCGGCGGCCTCGAGCTTGGCGAGTGTGCGGTCCACGACTCCCCGAGTGTCGTCGTCGGCTCCCGCCCTCAGCGCACGCAGGGCGACGATGATCGCCGAGGCCTCCGTGGGGGTCAGCCGGAGCGGGCGGGCGAGGTAGTCCGCGTTGGACACCCGGATCACGCCCTCGCCCTCGAGGGCGTCGAGGTCGACGTCGATCAGGTCGTCGGGATAGCCGCCCGGCAGACCGCACAGGAACAGCACCCGGAGGTCCTTGTCGAGCTGTTCGGGGGGTACGCCGATCACGCGCGCAGCCTCGTCGAGCGGCACCTGCTCGCGACCGTGGAGGTAGGGAACCAGTCTCAGCAGCCGGCTGACCTGGTCCTTCGCCGCACCGGCGTTCGTCGTACTCACGACATCACCCCGGCGGCCGCCCGTAGCCGCGCCACGACCTCGTCGCGCAGCGAGGTCGGCCGCTCGACGTAGACGTCGGCGCCGAGGGTCAGCACCTCGTCGGCCTGGGCGCCCCCGGGCAACCGCAGGCGGTCCCAGGGCGTGGCGTCGTCGGGACCGGCGACGTCGCGCTCCACCGTGGCTGCCGCTCGGCGCAGCAC